>DASQKT010000446.1:0-6290 GCA_035630415.1 Skermanella sp. | reverse complement strand
GACCGGAGCAAGCCATGATGCGCCTTGGGATCATCGCCGACGACTTCACCGGAGCGACCGACATCGCGGGCTTCCTGGTCGCCAACGGCCTCAGCACGATCCAGCTCAACGGCGTGCCGGACAAGTCTCTCCAGGTCGAAGCCGACGCCGTCGTCATCAGCCTGAAGTCGCGCTCCTGCCCGGTCGACGAAGCGATCTCGATGAGCCTCCAGGCGCTGGACTGGCTGGTAGCACGGGACTGCGAGCAGTTCTTCTTCAAGTACTGCTCGACCTTCGACAGCACCGCCAAGGGCAATATCGGCCCGGTCACCGACGCGCTGCTCGACGCGCTGGGCGAAGACTTCACGGTCGTCTGTCCGGCCCTGCCGGTCAATGGCCGGACCATTTACAACGGCTATCTCTTCGTCAACGGCGTGCCGCTGAACGAGTCCGGCATGCGCCACCATCCGGTGACGCCGATGCTCGACGCCAACCTGATGCGCCTGATGGAAGCCCAGTCCAAGGGCAAGTGCGGCAACGTCAAGAGCGACGACGTCGATATGGGTGTCGAAGGCGTCCGCGCAGCACTCGACAAGCTGCGGGCCGACAGCAACCGCTACGCCGTCCTCGACGTTCTGAACTCCGCCCATGTCGCAACGGTCGGCCGCGCCGTCGCCGGCATGAAGCTGGTGACCGGCGGTTCCGGCCTTGCCGACGGCATGGCGAAAGCCTGGACCGAACGCCTGTCCGATCCGGAGCAGGCGGCTGCCGCCGGCAAGCCATCAGGCAAGCGGGCGGTGGTGCTGTCCGGTTCGTGCTCGCAGATGACCAACGCTCAGGTCGCCCTCTACAAGCAGTCCGCCCCGTCTCAGGCCGTCGATGTCGTCCGCTGCCTCAACGACGCCGGCTACGCCGACGAGCTGTCCGCCTGGATCACGTCCCAGCCCGCCGGCGACTTGGCCCCGCTGGTCTACGCCACGACCGATCCGGCCAACCTCAGCGAGATCCAGAAGAAGTTCGGCGCCGATGAAGCCAGCGCCGCAGTCGAGCGCGTCTTCGGCAAGCTAGCGACGCTGCTGGCCGGTGAGGGCTTCGACACCTTCATCGTGGCCGGTGGCGAGACCTCCGGCATTGTCGTGCAGTCGCTGGGCGTCACCGGCTTCCATATCGGACCGCAGATAGCGCCGGGAGTCCCGTGGGTCCGCGCGGTGGACCGTCCGATCTCGCTGGCGCTCAAGTCCGGCAATTTCGGTAAGGAACGCTTCTTCTTCGACGCACAGCAGGCCATCGGCTGAAAAGCCGGCCTTCCAAGGAGACCCCATATGCCCCGGTTCGCCGCCAACCTGACCCTGATGTTCACCGAAGTCCCGTTCCTCGACCGCTTCGGCAAAGCCGCCGAAGCCGGGTTCGAGGCCGTGGAGTTCCTGTTTCCCTACGACTTCGACCGCAACGAGATCGCCGAGCGCCTGAAGCAGTGCAACCTGACCCAGGCCCTGTTCAACATGCCGCCCGGCAACTGGGCGGCGGGCGAGCGCGGCATGGCGGCGATCCCCGGCCGCGAGGAGGAGTTCCGCAAGAACCTCCAGACCGCCCGCGACTACGCCCTGACCCTCAAGGTACCGGTTCTGCACGCGATGGCCGGCATCACCCGCGATCTCGACCGCGCGGCGTGTGAGGAAACCTTCGTTGCCAACATGCGCCACGCGGCCGACACTCTCGCCGCCGACAATATCACGGTGCTGATCGAGCCGCTGAATAGCCGCGACATCCCCGGCTACTTCGTCGCTCATCAAATGGACGCGGTCGGCTGGGTCGAGAAGATCGATCGCCCCAACGTCGCGGTCCAGCTCGACCTCTACCACGCGCAGATCATGGACGGCGACCTGACCAAGCTGATCGAGCGCATGGGCGAGCGCATCGGCCACGTCCAGATCGCGTCCGTCCCGCTCCGCAACGAGCCGGACGGGGGAGAGACCAACTACCCGCACCTCTACGAGACGCTGGACCGGGTCGGCTACAAGGGCTGGATCGGCTGCGAGTACAATCCGCGCAACGGCACCGAAGCCGGCCTCGGCTGGTTCCAGCCCTATCGCCGCCGGAGCTGAGCGGACGGCGATGGCCAAGGCGCCGATGATCCCGGCGGAACGGCAAAGCTTCATCGCGTCCCGCCTGGTCGGGCGGGGCGTGATCAGCATCGCCGAGCTGACCGACATGCTGGGCGTGTCGCATATGACGGTGCGGCGCGACATCCAGCAGTTGGAGCGGGAAGGACAGGTCATGACGGTGACCGGCGGCATCTGCCTGCCGGAGCGGATCTCCAACGAGCCATCGCATGTCGTCAAGGCCCGCCTTCAGCACGCCGAAAAGGCCGCTATCGGCCGCGTCGCCGCCGGGCTGATCCCGGCGGACGCCGTCGTCTACCTCGACGCCGGCACGACCACGCTGGAGATCGCGAGGCGCCTCGCCGACCGGGGCGACATCAAGGTCGTCACCAACGATTTCGTCGTCGCCGCCTTCCTGGCGAAGAACTCCACCTGCCGGCTCTATCACACCGGCGGGGAGGTCGAGCGCGAGAACCAGTCCTGCGTCGGCCACACCGCCGCTCAGGCGATCCGCCGCTTCAATTTCGACATCGCCTTCCTCTCGACCTCGAGCTGGGGCATGCGCGGCGTCTCGACCCCGGCGGAAAACAAGGTCCCGGTCAAGCAGGCGATCGTGCAGAGCGCCGTCCGCGCCGTGCTGGTCACCGACAGCAGCAAGTACGGCAAGGTCGGCACCTTCAACGCCGTCCCGCTGGAAGCACTGAGCGCCATCGTCACCGACGGCGGTCTGGCCGACAGCGTCCGCGAAGCGATCGGCAAGATCGGCATAGCGGTGCATATCGCAGAGTGATCTCCCCGGCACTGCAATCACAATCCAATTCACCGCAATGGGAAGTTCACCCATGAAACTCGTCGTCACCGGCGGCGCCGGCTTCCTTGGCGCCCGCCTGATCTCCACGCTGATCTCCGGTCAGCCGCCCGCCGGATTCCCGCAGTTCTCCTCGATCGTCTCCGTCGATCTGGCGGCGTGCCCGGTCGCCGACCCCCGCGTTCAGTCCGTCACCGGCAACATCGCCGACGCCGCCTTCATAAGCTCCGTCATCACGCCGGATGTCACGGCGATCTACCATCTCGCCGCCGTGGTGAGCGGTCAGGCGGAGGCCGAGTTCGACACCGGCATGGCGGTAAACCTCGACGGCACCCGCACGCTGCTGGAAGCCGCCCGCAAGCTGCCCAATCCTCCCCGCTTCGTCTTCGCAAGCTCGCTCGCCGTCTTCGGCGGCAAGCTGCCCGACGTGGTGCCGGAGGACATCGCCGTCCTGCCGCAGTCGTCCTACGGCGCGCAGAAAGCGATGGGCGAGCTGATGGTCAACGACTTCTCGCGGAAGGGCTTCATCGACGGCCGGGTCTGCCGCCTGCCGACCATCGTGGTGCGTCCGGGCAAGCCTAACGCCGCCGCGTCGTCGTTCGCCAGCGGCATCATCCGCGAGCCGCTGGCCGGCGTCGAGAGCGTCTGTCCGGTTCCGACCGGCACGCGCCTGTGGCTGTCTTCTCCCGATACCGTCATCCGGAATCTGATCCATGCCGGCGCGGTGGACGGCGACAAGCTTGAAGGCCGCCGCACGCTCAACCTACCCGGCATCTGCGTGACCGTCGCCGACATGCTCGCCAGCCTGGAGCGGATCGGCGGCGCCGAAGCACGCGCCCGCGTCACCCTGGCGGAAGACGAGCGCATCAAGAAGATCGTGCTGAGCTGGCCCGGCGACTTCGACGTGTCGCGTCCCCTGGCCCTGGGTTTCACCCGTGACCGGGATTTCGACAGCGTCGTCCAAAGCTACCGGCAGGACCAAGCGCGCTGACGTAAGCGCGTTCGCGCTTAAGCAATCAATAAGTAAAGCCCAAGGAAGTACGTCATGAACGACGCGGTATCCGCCGTCGGTCCAACGGCCATCTATGGCCTTGCCTTCGCCATCTTCATCCTGATCGTGCTGGTGCTGCGCACCAAGATCCATCCGGTCCTGGCCCTGGTCATCGCGGCGTCGATCTCCGGCATGTCCGCCGGCATGGCGCCTGATGCGGTCGTCAAGTCGATCACGACAGGCTTCGGCGCCACCCTCTCCACCATCGGATTGGTCATCGGCTTCGGCGTCATGATGGGCCGCATCTTGGAGATTTCCGGTGCTGCGGAACGCATGGCGCTCAGCTTCGTCCGCTTTCTCGGCGAGAAGCGCGAGGAATGGGCCATGACCGCGACCGGCTACATCGTCTCGATCCCAATCTTCTGCGACAGCGCCTTCGTGATCCTCAGCCCGCTGGTGCGGGCGCTCTCCCAGAACACCGGCAAGTCGCTGCTGACGCTCGGCATCGCCCTGGCCGGCGGCCTGATGCTGACCCACCATGCGGTCCCGCCGACACCCGGCCCGCTCGGCGTCGCCGGTATCTTCGGGATCGATATCGGCCTGATGATTTTCTGGGGCGTCGTGCTGACCTTGCCCAGCACCTTCGTCCTGATCTGGTACGCCCGCTTCATGGGACCGCGCATTGAGGCGATGATCCAGCGCGACACCGGCGAAACCCTCAGCGTAGCCTACCAGCAGTTCGCCGATGCCGAGAAGGCCCGCTCGCCGGAACTGCCGCCGCTGTGGCTCTCGGTGATGCCGATCGTGGTCCCGATCGTCCTGATCTTCGTCAACACCCTGATCGGCGGCATCGTCAAGGCCAGCGGCGACACGGCGCTGGCATCGGCCGCCTGGGTCCAGATCGTCGCCTTCGTCGGCAACCCGGTCATCGCCGTCGGCCTTGGCGTACTCGTCGCCGTTTACGGTCTGGCGAACCGCCGTCCCCGCAGCGAAGTCATCGCGGAGATGGAGAAGGGCGTTGAGAGCGCTGGCATCATCCTGCTGGTCACCGGCGCCGGTGGTGCCCTGGGCGCGGTCCTTCGCGACAGCGGCACCGGCCAGTACATGGGCGAACTGGTTGCGACCCTGCCGCTGCCGGCCGTGCTGATCCCGTTCGTGATTTCCTCCCTGGTCCGCCTGATCCAGGGCAGCGGCACCGTCGCGATGATCACCGGCGCTTCGATCTCCGCGCCGATCCTGATGCAGATCCCCGACGTCAACATGGTGTTCGCAGCCCAGGCCGCCGCAATCGGCTCGATGGTCTTCGGTTACTTCAACGACAGCTATTTCTGGGTCGTCAACCGCATGCTGGGTGTTAAGAATGCCAAGCATCAGATGCTGACATGGTCGGTCCCGACCACGCTCTGCTGGGGCACCGCCATGGTCACGCTGCTGATCGCCGACGCCGTCTTCGGCTGAGAATCTTGAATCTCGTAGGTCGGCCTAGAGCGAAGCGGCAGCCGACAAGCAGGCGCGTCGGTGTCGGCTGCCGCTTCGCTCTAGACCGACCTACGTCAAAAGTCTGCGGTTACGATTCACGAGAGATGAGGGAGGAGAGAACCGGATGATGAGGGAAAACCAAGCCCGTGAAGTGCTCTGCCGGATGGGCGACCTTTTGTACCGGCGCGGTCTCGTTCACGGATCGTCGGGCAACCTCAGCGTCCGGCTCGACGACGGCTGGCTGGTGACGCCGACCAACAGTTCGCTGGGAACGCTCGATCCGGCCACCATCTCCCGCCTGGACGCGGAAGGCCGCCACACCGGCGGCGACCCGCCGTCGAAGGAAGCCTTCCTCCACACCTGCGTCTACGATGTCCGCCCGGATGCCGGCGCCATCGTTCACACCCACTCGACGCACTCCGTCGCCGTGTCGTGCCTGGACCACAAGCCGGGCGCTCCGGTAATCCCGCCGCTGACGGCGTACTATGTGATGCGGGTCGGCGACCTCGCACTGGTGCCGTACTACCGCCCCGGCGACCAGCGCCTCGCCCTGGCGGTAAAAGACGTCGCGGTCAAGCACGCGGCGGTCCTGCTGGCGAACCACGGTCCCGTGATCGCCGGCAAGACCCTCAACGACGCGCTCTACGCGCTGGAAGAGTTGGAGGAAACGGCCAAGCTGCATTTCCTGCTGCACGGCCATAACGCCAAGCCGCTGACGCCCGAACAGGTCGCCGAACTCGGCGTCGTCTTCAAGAGCTGATCACTCGATCCTGAAGACCGGCTCCACCGCGATGGGGAAGTTGACCGAGTTGGCGATGAAGCATTTCTCGTGGGCTTCATGATGCGCCCTAAGCGCCGCCGCCTCGTCGCTTCCCGGCGCCAGCGTCACCTCGGGCCGGAGCGTGACGCCGGCGAACCGGCCGCCGCCCCC
>DASQKT010000445.1:0-4373 GCA_035630415.1 Skermanella sp. | reverse complement strand
GACGGATTGGGAAGGTCCCCAGGTGCCGGCGATATAGGGCTTGACGCTGTCGCCGCGCGCTTCCCAGGCGTCCAGTATGCTTTCGGTCCAGCGCCACGCGGCTTCGACCTCGTCGCGGCGCATGAACAGGGTCGGGTTGCCGCGAACCACGTCCATCAGCAGGCGTTCATAGGCGTCGGGGAAGCGGAACTTGAAGGTCTCGGCGAAGCTCAGGTTAAGCGAGGCTTCGCGCAGGCGCATGCCTCCGGGGCCGGGGTCCTTCGCCATCAGGTTCAGGCGGATGCTCTCGTCCGGCTGGAGGCGGACGATCAGCAGGTTGGGCGTGATCTCGCCTGCCGTCTTCGGGAAGATCGAGTGCGGCACCTGACGGAACTGGATGACGATCTCCGACACCTTGGCTGGCATCCGCTTGCCGGTGCGGAGATAGAACGGCACGCCGGACCAGCGCCAGTTCTCGATCTCGACCTTGAGGGCCACGAAGGTCTCGGTGTTGCTGGGCTTGGCGCCCGGTGCAGTACCAGCTTCCTCGGCATAGGCGCCGACGGCGGCACCCTCGACGGCGCCCGCCCGGTACTGGCCGCGCACGGTGCATCCGGCGACGTTCTCCGGACCGATCGGCTTCAGCGAGCGCAGCACCTTGATCTTCTCGTCGCGCACCGATTCCTGGTCGAGCGAGACCGGCGGCTCCATGCCGACAAGGCAGAGGAGCTGCATCAGGTGGTTCTGCACCATGTCGCGCAGCGCGCCCGAGGTGTCGTAGTAGCCGCCGCGCCCTTCGACGCCGACCGTCTCGGCGACGGTGATCTGGACGTGATCGACGTGGCCGGCATCCCAAACCGGTTCGAACAGGGAATTGGCGAAGCGCAGCGCCAGCAGGTTCTGGACCGTCTCTTTGCCGAGATAATGGTCGATGCGGTAGATCTGTTCCTCGGCGAAGACGCTGCCGACCTCGTCGTTGATCTGGCGGGCGGATTCCAGGTCGTGGCCGATCGGCTTTTCCAGCACGACGCGGGACTTGGGCGTCACCAGACCGAATGCCTGGAGCCGTTCGGAGATCGGGCCGAACAGCTCGGGCGACGTGGCGAGATAGAAGACGCGGACGATATCGTCGCGACCGCTCAGGCATTCCTGAAGCTGATCCCAGCCGTTGGTCGCGGTGGCGTCGGCGGCGACGTAATCGATCCGGGCGATGAACCGCGCCCAGGTCGTCTCGTCGACGTCGTCCTTGTGGAGGTGGCGGCGCAGCGCCTCCTCCGTCTTCGCCTTGTAGTCGGCCGGGCTCAACTGGCTGCGCGACACGCCGAGGATGCGGCTTTCCGGAGTGATCTGTCCGGCTTTGTCGCGCAGGTAAAGTGCTGGCAAAAGTTTTCGGAGCGCCAGATCGCCGGTCCCGCCGAACACGAGGTAATCGAAAGTTGCAACCGGTGCCGTGTGTGAAGTCATCGATCAGCCTCCTCGGTAATCAAAGCCGTTACGGCGGCTCGGCTGGGCAATCCGGGAATCCCGCCTCGCATCGTCGTCGCCAGAGCGCCCGCGGCATTCGCGAACCGGCACATGGTGTAAAGGCGTTCCGAAGTCAGGGGCTCATCGGGATGTTCGAGTAACCCTGTCAGAAGGCCAGCCATGAAGGCGTCGCCGGCTCCGGTGGTATCGACGGGAACGACGGAGAAGCTGTGAACCCTGCCGTCGATTTCAGGCGTGATAAAGGTACAGCCGTATTTGCCATGCGTCACCACCATAAGCGACAGGCCGGGATGGAACAGCGACCGGGCGGTGGCGGCAGGATCGCGTGAGCCGGTCAGGAATTCCAGCTCGTCGTCGCTGAGCTTGACGATGGTGGCGCGCTCGATTCCTTCGCGGATCGCGTCCTTCGCGGCATCCGCGTTGGGCCACAGGTCCAGCCGCAGGTTGGCGTCGAACGAGACGTGCAGCCCGTGGCCCCTGGCGGCGTCGACCGCGTTCAGCGTGGCGGCGCAGGACTGCTCAGGGATCAGGCCGATCGAGCCGAAATGCACCAGTCTTGCCTTGGCGATGGCGTCGAAATCGACGTCCTCGGGGCTGAAGCCGGCGCTGGGATCGCCGTAGAACAGGAATTCGCGCTCGGCGTCTTCCGCCAGCGAGACGAAGGCCAGCGGTGTCCGGGTGCGGCGGGAACGGCGGACCAGGGACGTATCGACGCCGCCGTCTTCGAGCGTCTTGACCAGGAATTTGCCGAAGCCGTCTTCGCTGGCCCTGCACATCAGGGCGGTGCTGGTCCCGAGCCGGGCAAGGCCCACGGCGACATTGGCGGGAGCGCCGCCGGCGGCTTTCTGGAATGCGGGGGCGGTGAGGAGATCCGTTCCGGTCGTGACCGGCACGAAATCGATCAACAGCTCGCCCATGCAGATCGCGTCTGCCATTTGAACCTCTCCGGCTGGACGTTGAAGCTGAAGAAAAAGGCCCCTGCGCCATCCTGGGAGGAAAAAGTAGCCGGCGCAGGGAGAGTTTCCGAAAGCGGGGTCCGGGGGCCGAGGCCCCCGGAGCGGCGCCTTACTTAGCCGCCGTCCAGCCCTTGTACTGGCCGATGTTGTCGCGGGTGATCAGCTCAGCCGGGATCAGCGTGGTGGCCTGGGCCGGTTGCTTGCCCTGAAGGATCTCGTAGCCGACATCGACGGCCTTCTGGGCCATGGCGTAGGGGTCCTGGGCGGAGGACGCCTGGATCAGGCTGCCTTGCTGCTTCAGGGCGCCCTCGATATCGGGAGCACCGTCGACCGAGGTGATGATCAGGTCGGTGAAGTTGAGCTGCTTGGCGGCAAGGTCGGCGCCGATCGCCTGCGGGTCGTTGATCGTGAAGACGGCGTCGATGTCGTCGTTGGCGGTCAGCAAGCCGATCATGACTTCCAGGCCGCCTTCGCGGGAGCCTTTGCCGTTCTGGTTGTCCGACACGATCTTGATGCCGGATGCCTTGCCGAGCGCCTGCTTGCAGCCGTTGACCCGGTCGATCACCGAAGACACCGGCGGGCCGTTCATGATCGCCACCTCGCCCTTGCCGTTCAGCTTCTGGGCGATGTAGTCGCAGGCCTTCTCGCCGGCTTCGATATTGTTGGTGGTGACCGTGGCCGCCGCACCCTTGGCGGCGACGTCCACCGCGACGGCGACGATGCCGGCCGCCTTCAGGCGGACCATCGCCGGTTCGATCGCGACCGGATCGGCGGCGTTGATCAGCACCAGATCGACGCCGGAAGCGATGAAGTTGTCGATCTGGGTGGACTGCTTGTTCAGGTCGTAGTCGGCGGACACCGCCGTGACGGTGACGCCAGGGCCTCCGATCTTCTTGGCCTGCGCTTCGGCGCCCTTGACGACCTGGACGAAGAAGGGATTGCCGAGGCTGCCGACGGTGATGCCGATCGACTTCAGTTCGGCGGAAGAGGCCGGGGCCGCGACGAAGGCGGTCAGGGCCAGGGCGGCGGTCGCGGCGAGCAGGGTGGAGTTCTTGATCGCAAAGGTCTTGGTCATGGTGTTTCCTCCGTGGCTGACGTGAAGCTTGTTCAGGTGATTTTTTGAAGCGTTGAAGGTCGGGTCGGGGCTTGGTAGGTCAGAATGATCGGATCAGGTGCGGGCGCTCCCCTTGTTGCGATAGCGGTCGAGCGCTACGGCGCCGACGATGACCAGACCCTTGATGATCAACTGCCAGACCTCGCTGACATTCATCAGGATCAGGCCGTTGGACAGCACGGCGATGATCAGGGCACCGACCAGCGTGCCGAAGATCGAACCGATGCCGCCGACGAAGCTGGTGCCGCCCAGGATGACCGCCGCGATGGCGTCCAGCTCGTAGCCCATGCCCAACTGCGCGCCGTTGGCCGACAGGGTGCGGGCGGCGGACATGACGCCGGCAAGGCCGGCCAGCAGGCCCGACATGCAGTAGACGAACATCAGCACGGCCCAGACCTTGATGCCCGACAGCCGGGCCGCATCGGGGTTGCCGCCGACGCCGTAGATCCAGACACCCAGCACCGTCCGGCGCAGGACGAACCAGCTCACCGCGACAACGGCCAGGGCGATCACGACCATCCAGGGGATGCCGAAAATCTGCGAGTTGCCGATCCAGGCGAAAGGCAGCGCCGCGTTGAAGACCGTCGTGTCGTCGGCGGCGAGGCGGGACAATCCCCGAACCGCCGTCATGGCGCCCAGCGTCACGATGAAGGCCGGCAGGCGGAAGAACGCGATCAGGCTGCCGTTCAGCGCACCCATCACCAGACCGACCAGCAGGGCGGCGGGGATCGCCAGGGCGGATGCGGGACCCAAGGTCATGGACACGGCGGTGACGGCGGAGACCGCCAGGACGGAACCGACCGCCAGATCGATGCCGCCAGTCAGGATGACGAAGGTCA
>DASQKT010000444.1:0-9776 GCA_035630415.1 Skermanella sp. | reverse complement strand
TGTAGCGCCTGCATTGACTTGGTGCAGGTCGCGGAGACGTATTTCAGCCAGCTTCGCTGGTTGTCGCGGAGCTGTTTGCGGCCTTCTTCCGACACCGCCGCGCGGGCGCGGGAGTACTCGGCAGCCATGGATTCGTCCAGGTTCGATAGGGCGCTGTCGGAGCAGATCAAGCGCTCGGCGGGCTGAGCAGCCTTGGCGCAGTCGAAGCTGGCGGCATGGGAAATCGATGTCCAGGCGAGGAGGCTGGCCAGCGCGGCAATCGGAACGGGAACTCGCATGGGTTGAGCCAGCTATTTGAGGGAACTTCGGCGATCATAGCGTAAGCGGGTTCGGGCTGGAAAGGCTGCTCAAGAATTCGGCGACTTGAATACTCACGTACGTATAAAGATAGTAATTAATGAATATTTCTAATATGTAATCAATATTTGTTCCTGTTTTGGGGGTATATTGATGTAACGATGTGGGCAGGTAAAAGCGGCCGATAAATCTCGACTGGGGGAAAATGATATGAGTTCGAAAGCATTACCGGCGGACGATACCCGGCGTAAGCGCCCCAATATTCTCATCATCCTGTGTGATGAGATGCGCTACCCGACGGTCTACGAATCCGAGGAGTTGAAAGCGTACCGCAAGGAGTTCCTGAAGACGCAGGAATTGCTGCGCCGGAACGGCCTGGAGTTTCATCGTCACTACGCGGCGTCGGTCGCCTGCGTTCCCAGCCGGGCGTCGCTGTACACTGGGCAATATCCATCGCTGCACGGCGTCACCCAGACGACGGGCGCCGCGAAGAGCGCGCCCGATCCGTCGGTCTTCTGGCTCGATCCCAACAACGTCCCGACCATGGGCGAATATTTCCGGACCGGTGGATACCGGACGTTCTGGCATGGCAAATGGCATGCGTCCGACGCCGATCTGCTGACCCCCGGCACCCACAATCCCATCACCAGCTACAACGACGAGACGGGCGAGCCGGACCCGAAGAAAGTGGCGCAGTACCGGGCGACCAACAGGCTGAACCCGTACGGCTTCGACGGCTGGATTGGGCCTGAGCCACACGGGAAAAGCCCGCTCAACAGCGGATCTTCCTCGTCCAGCCACGCACCTGGACGCGACGAGTGCTTCGCCCAGCAGGCTACGGCGCTGATCGAGGCACTGGACGGCGACACCGACGATACGCCCTGGCTCGCCGTGGCGTCCTTCGTCAATCCGCACGACATCACGCTGTATGGTTTCGCCGCCAACTTGAACGACAAAAACGCGTCGGAGGGGCAGGCGACGTTTAAATTCGCCGTGCATGAGACGGTACCCCTCCATCTGTTCAAGGCCGAGCTTTTCGATCGGAGCCTGCACGAAGACCTGAGCACCAAGCCGACCTGCCAGAAGAGCTATCAGGAGCAGTATCGCCAGTTCATGCAGCCGGTGATCGATCGCGAGCGCTACTCGCGCTTCTATTACCAGCTTCACAGGAACGTCGATGAGCAGATGATGAAGGTCTATCAGGCCCTCAGGAAATCCCGGTTCTATGAGGACACCATCGTCGTTTTCACCTCCGACCACGGCGACCTGCTGGGCGCGCATGGCGACCTGCACCAGAAATGGTACATGGCCTATGACGAAGCGATCCATGTGCCGCTGATCATCTCCAACCCCGTGATGTTTCCGGAACCGCAATCGACCCATACGCTGACCGGACATGTCGATCTGCTGCCCACATTGCTGGGGTTGGCCGGCCTGGACGCCGATGAACTGATCGCGAAGATGGAGCCGCGCTACACCGATGTGCGGGCTCTGGTCGGACGCGACCTGACAGCACTGGTGCTTGGACAAGACGGCGCGGAAAGCCTGGAAGGGCCGCTCTACTTCATGACGGACGACGATCCCAGCCGGGGTCCCGATCAGGAAACCTGGACCGGCGTCGCCTATAACTCGGTGGTCCAGCCGAACCACATCGAATGCGTGATTACCCGGCTGGGCGGATCGGGGGAAAACGGCAAGATCTGGAAATATGCGCGGTATTTCGACAACCTTCAGTTCTGGAGCACGCCCGGCTATCCGGAAAATACCAATGCCGGCGTAGAGGACGTGGTCGTCACTCCTCCGCCCGGCCAGCCTTCGACTGAGGAAGGGACGGAGACGCTGGCCTATACGCGATCCGTTAAGCTGGAACCGGTGCCGGACGAGTTCGAGATGTACTGCGTGACGGACGATCCGATGGAACTGTCCAACCTGGCCGGGAATCCCGATTATGCCAACGAGCAGGAGATGCTGGCCAACCTGCTGGTCCAGCAGTCCGCCACCAAGCGTCTGCGTCCGATCAGCGGCAATGTTCCAGGTCAGCCCTTGCCGGCGGGTGGAACTGTTGTAGCCGAGGCCCAAGCGGCGGCCGATGCCGATGCGTGACCGGTAAACCGCCGTCGGAGGAAGCATAGCGGCCCCCGCCATGGAATTGCTGGTCCATGGCGGGGAGCGGTGCGGTTCAGGCGCTTTGCTTTTCTTCTTCCAGCACGAGACGGTGCAGGGTCGAGAAGATCTGGTCGGCCTTCAGGTGAGCGGGGTTGAAGCCACTGGCGGCGGAGACGTCGCCGAACAGGTTCTGGCCGGACCGTGCAATTCCGACGAAAGACATCGACCAGTCGGGAAAAGCGCGGGCCGCCACTGGGCTGTAATCCAGGACAAGGACGTCGCTGTGACGCTCGTCCCACTGGATGCGCTCGAAGGTCTCGGATACCGCCGACGACGAGCCTTCCAGGACTTGGGCGAAGCAACCGCTGTTGAAAAGCAGCGCTCCGGTGACGCCGACTCTGGCATTGTTGCTGCGGGAGCTTTTCAGGATCTGATGAATGCCTTCGACGATTTCGTCGTTGGTTCCGGGCATTGCGTTACGGCTGAAATAGACGAGACGATGAACCTGTTCAGACATGGAACGAGTGACCTGTAGAGGTTTTTAAGGATTGATGCTGCGGTTAAGGACGGCTTCCACTTCGGCAGCCGGCACGGGTTTGCTGAGAAGGTAGCCCTGGATATCAGTGCAGCCCTCCGCCCGCAGGCGGTTCAACTGCTCCTCGGTCTCGACCCCTTCGGCGGTCGTGGAGATGCCCAGGCTAATGCCGAGGCCGATGATTGCCTTGACGATGGCGGCGCTGTCGCCGTCTGTCGGCATGTCGCGGATGAAGGACTGATCGATCTTCACCTTGTCGAATGGGAAGGACCGCAGGTAGCCCAGGCTGGAATAGCCGGTGCCGAAATCGTCCATCGCGATCCGGATGCCCAGGCTGCGGAGCTGATGCAGGATCGCCAGGGTCGCGGCGGTGTCTTCCAGCAGGACGCTCTCGGTGATCTCCAGTTCCAGCCGTTCGGCTGGCAGGCCGGATGTGGCGAGAGCCGCCGCCACGGTGTCGACCAGCCCCGGCGTGCTGAACTGCATGGGCGACAAGTTGACCGCGATCCGCTGATTGCCGGGCCAGTTCGCCGCTTCGCGGCAGGCAGTCAGCAGCACCCACTCGCCGATCTGCGAGATCAGGCCGATCTCCTCCGCTACCGGGATGAAGGCTGCGGGGGAAACCATGCCGCGCTGCGGATGGCGCCAGCGGACCAGCGCCTCGAACCCGACAACTTGCTTGTCGTGCAGGTTCATCTGGGCCTGATAATAGACTTCGAACTGGCGGAGCGCGAAGGCGCGGCGGAGGTCGAGTTCGAGCGTCCGCCGAGCTTGGGCGCGGGCGTCCATCTCCGGCTCGAAGAAGCGGAAGCGCCCCCTGCCCTCCTCCTTGGCGCGGTAGAGGGCAAGATCCGCGCTCTTCAGGAGGCGGTCCGGATCGGCGCCGTCGGTGGGCGGAAGGGCAATCCCGACGCTGACGCCGATGTTCAGGATGTGGTCGTCCACCAGATAGGTACGACCGACGAGATCGACCAGCCGCTGGGCAAGCGCCTTGGCGGCGTCGGGCTGCTTGGGAGAGCGCTGGAGGATCGCGAACTCGTCCCCGCCGAGTCGGGCGACGAGGTCGGTCTTGCGGACGGTGGCGCGCAGGCGATCGACGACGCGGCACAGCAGCTTGTCGCCGATCGCGTGCCCCAGGGTGTCGTTGACGGCCTTGAAGCGGTCGAGGTCGAGCAGGAGGAGAGCGGTTTCCACACCACCGTCAGGTTCGGGGATGGGGTCGACCAGGGAGGCTGCGATCTGCTCCTTCAGGACGACGCGGTTCGCCAGCCCGGTCAGGGCATCCCGGCGCTCGGTCATCTCGACGGCGGCTTGGGTCGACTTCTCATCCACGAGTACAAGGGTCCTCCCGCCGCCGAAGGTGATGGGGTTGACCGGGAGTATTCGTCCGTCGAGCGACTTGAGGGAGCGAACGGCGCCGGATGCGACGCGGGAAAGATCCGGACTGCCGGTGCCCTGATGGCCCGAGACGTTGAAGAGGGTCCTGAACGCGGCATTCGCGAACGAGGCCCTGGCGTCCGGCTCGAGGATGGCGAAGGCGCAAGGGAGCCGGTCGCAGACTTCCATCAAGGCGTCGTAAGACAGCACGGAAGCCTGGGAGATGGAATTGTCAGGCCCGCCAACGGGATCTCTGTTCGGGAAACTCTCGGTCAGGTCCTGCATGACACCTACACCCATAACTGCGATCGCGTGCAGTTATGGGCGGGTTAAAGTGAACAGACCGTGTATTTTCCGGTAGAACCTTGAGCCTATACTTTTCGGAAGTATAGTAATGGTGCCAGGCCTTAAGTAACGGGTTGCAGTTCCTTGGTGTAGAGAGTTTGCCCCTCCAGGTCTTTCAGGCTTACCAGCATGACGCCTTCTTGATCGATGTCCACTTGCCCGAAGAACTGGTAGCCAGCACTGGGCGGCAGGTTGGACTGACCGTCGGGCGGGGCTTTGACGAACATCAGTTGGGGTCCGAAGGTGTTGTCCAGCCCGTTGGGACCGAAGGTGCCGGCGTTGAGCGGGCCGGACACGAATTCCCAGAACGGGTCGAAGTCCTGGAACTGAGCCTTGTTCGGATCGTAGTAATGGGCGGCGGTATAGTGGACGTCGGCGGTCAGCCAGACCGTGTTGCGGATGCCGTTGCGGCGGATGAAGCTCAGCAGATCGGCGATCTCGAGTTCGCGGCCAAGGGCGGGGCCGTCGCTTTGGGCGATGGCTTCGGAGCCGGTCTTCTCGGCGCCGTTATCGTAGACGATCACGCCGATCGGCATGTCGGCGGCGATCACCTTCCATGTCGCGTCGGAGGCCAGAAGGGCCTGCTTCAGCCAGCGGATCTGATCGGAGCCGAGGAACCGGGTATCGGGACCGGGTTCGCTCTGGGTGTTGGCGGTGTTTGGCCCGCGATAGCTGCGCATGTCGATGCGGAAGACATCGAGATGCCGGCCGTAGGAGAACTTGTTGTATATCCGGTCACGGTTGCCGGGGTCCCGGCGGATGGGCATGTATTCGAGAAATGCGCGCGAGCCGTTGGCGGCGAGGACGGCGACGCTCTTTTCCTTGTAGCGCTGGTCGGCGTCCATCCGCTTTTCCCAGTACCAGTTGTTGGTCGCCTCGTGGTCGTCCCACTGGGCGAACATCGGCACTTCGGCATTGAACCGGCGCAGGTTATCGTCCAGCAGGTTATAGGCGTGGTTGCCCCGGAAATCGGCCAGCGTTTCGGCGACATGCGCCTTGGCCGGCGTGACGATGTTCTTCCAGACGCCGCCTCCCGGCAGTTCCTTGATCTCCGACAGCGGGCCGTCGGCGTAGATCGTGTCGCCGGAATGGATGAAGAAATGCGGCTCGGTCCGGCGCATCGATTCGTAGATCTTCATGCCGCCGAAGTCGGGATTGATGCCGTAGCCCTGCCCTACCGTATCGCCGGACCAGACGAAGCGGACGGCGCCGTCGGCGGGCGGAGTGCGGAATTGCCCGGTAACCGGTTCGCTGACGCTCTTCAGGTCGGACAGATCCTGGAAGCTGACGCGGTAGAACACCCGCTGGGCGGAGGGCAGGTCCGAGAGGTCGAGATGGGCGGTGTAGTCGGTGTCTTCCAGTGCCAGCGGTCCGGAGATCCGGCGGGCGCTGCGGAAGCTCTCGGTGGTGGACACGTCAACGCTCATGCGGGCTGGGCGGTCAGCGCGGCTCCACACGATGGCCCGGCCATCGGACAGGTCGCCGGCCTGGACACCGTAAGGGACGGCGATTCGGCGGCTGTCGGCGGTGACGATGGCAGGAGCCTGGGCAAGCGCCCGGCCAAGGGGAGCCGCCACGGCGATCAGGCTGCCGCCCACGGCGGCGGTGTTATACAGGAACGAACGGCGGGAAACCCAACGCTGCGCTGATCCATCCTTCGACATATCCTGACTGCTCCATGTCCCGATTGTTGGTTGGGCCGATGGTAGTCAGGGCACATGACACTTTTCCGTGCATGTTTGTGACATGTCGGCAGTCTGGTAGTGCAGTTCTGCCAGTGTAATCCTGTCGTCGCAGTCAGTCGCCGTGAAGGGGCATGGTCACGGTGACGGTCGTCCCGTTGCTGCCGTCGATCACGAGGTCGCCTTCGACACGCGCGGCGAGCGCCCGGATCAGGTTCATTCCGAGGCTGTCCGTCGCGTCTTCCGGCATGCCGGCGCCGTTGTCGGACACTTCCAGCTTGAGCCGTTCCGCTGGCATGACCATCAGCGACACGTGGATCTGGCCGCGCTCGCCATTGGGGAAGGCGTGCTTGAAGGCATTCGTCACGACCTCGTTTATCAGCAGACCCAGTTGGATCGCCATGTCGAGACCGAGGACCACGCGGTCGGTTTCGACCGTCAGCTCGGGACCGGCGCCGGACGCCGTAAAGGACATCCGCAGATGGGCGCAGAGGTCGCGGACATAGCCGGCAAGGTCCACGCGGGCGAGATCTTCGGACTGGTAAAGCTTCTCGTGGATGATGCTGAGCGAATGGATGCGGCTGCGGACATCGTCAAGCTCCTGCCGGACGAGCGGGCTGGTGGACTTCCGCGCCTTCAGGCTGACCAGGCTGGAGATGATCTGGAGGTTGTTCTTGACGCGGTGATAGACCTCCTTAAGCAGGACTTCCTTTTCGACGACGCTGGCGCGGAGCGCCGCATTGGCTTGCAGCAATTCCTCCTCCCGCTGGCGCAGATCGCTGAGGCTGCTCAGAAGCTCTTGGTTCTGGCGCTGAACTTCCTCGACCGGGTCCATCGGCTGCTGACGGGTCAACTCGTCCATCAGCTTGTTGATGAACTCCGGAACCGGGCGATCTAGCGAGCGCTGCACGTTGCGGCCGAGGACGACGGAGGTGCCGCTTTCCGATGTCTTGATCTCAAGCCGGTCCATCAAACGCCGGGACCCCAGCAACCCCAGGCCCATGCCGGTGCTGGAGCGGTAGCGGCCGGCCAGGATGTCGTCCAGTTCGGCGATGCCGGGGCCGGCATCGGTCACCTCGATCACCATGGAAACGCGGCCACCGGTATCCTCGATCCGGAATTCGGCCTTGCCACCGCCCGCATAGGCGTAGGCGTTGCGGCAGACTTCGGACACCGCCGTCGCGATCCGAGTCTGGTCCTGTACCTCGAAGCCCAGGCGCGCCGCGACCAGCCGGGCGCGCTGGCGGGCGTGGACGATGTCGCGGTCATGGCGGATGTGGACGGTGAAGAGCGGCCAGGTCAAGTTTCGCTGGTCTTCACCACGACGATCAGGTTGTCGTCCCGGACCCGTTTGAAATCGCGGTAAAGCACGGCCGCGATCATCGTCGGGTGTCTTGTCGCCAGACCCGGATAGCTGTCGATATCCCATTTGGTGCTCAGACCGTCCGAATGGAAAACCGCCAGCAGATCGCCACCATACGCATACTCGTATTCCTTCACTTTCGATACATTATGCCCGACGACACCGTTCTGCGATACTGTTCTGGTTTGCCCGTCCCGCCACCGGATGAAGCCGGAAATGTTGCCGACACCGGCGAACCGGATTCGCCGGTCGCTGGGCTCTACCCGCACCACCCCGACCACCGCGCCGCGTGTACCTCGCAGCGCCTTGTGAATGTCCTCCAGCAGCGGTTCGGGCAGCCTTTCCTTCGACCGCAGGAACTCGGTCCGGGCGGCATCGGCCGCTTCCGCCGCACCCAATCCGTGGCCAAGCCCATCGCATATCAACAACAGCGTGGCGCCCCTTTCCGTCACACGCGCAGCCCAGCCATCTCCGCTAACGGCTTCCCCGATGCGGGGAAGACACACGGTCCCCAGTTCCAGGCCGGGATGGGGCGGGCGCTGCTGATATCCGGCGGTGTGGACGCCGCAGACGATGGCGGTGCCCAGGCCCGGCTTGGAATAGATATCGAAGTGATCGGACTGGCGCTGGATCGCGCCCAGTCCGGTCCCGGTGCTGTCGGCCGTACTGACGCCGTCCCTCAGGCTTTCCTGGACGTTGGCCATGCCCGGACCGCTGTCGAGCGCCAGGATATTGACCTCGCCGCCGTGATCGTGGGAGCGGGCGTCGAGCACGATCTCCCCGCCCCCGCCATGGCGGAGGATGTTGGTGGCGGCCTCCGTCACGACGATCGCAAGCCGCCCGCAATCCTGCTCGCTGAAGCTGGCGATGGATGCGAGCTGAATTGCCTTGCGACGGGCTTCCGCGATCTGACTCTGTTCCCGGATCGGTACCGGGATTACGGCCGTTCCGTCCATGATGCGACTTTCACTACAGTACCTTCGCCCGGCACGGACCGGATCTCGAACTCCTTGCACAGGCGCCTGGCTCCGCTGAGGCCAAGACCCAAGCCGCCGCCCGTGCTGTATCCATCGGTCAACGCCTTGGACATGTCGGAAATTCCCGGACCATGATCGGTGAAGACCAATTCAACCTTGCGGCGCGTCATTCGTCCGACGACGGCGATCAGGACTTCGCCCCCGCCACCGTAATCGAGCGTATTGCGCGCCAGTTCGCTGGCCGCCGTAACCATCCGCGTGGTTTCGATCCGCGACGCGCCGATGACCGCCATGGCGGCGGCCACCGACCTGCGGACCCGGCTGACGTCGGCGCCGGTGCGGATCGGAATGGTTTCGGCGGAATTCTCTACCCGCCCCTCTTCCGGCCTCCTCTCGTCAGACCTCATGGAGGCGCTCGGCCTCCTCGCTGGACTCCCGTCTGATCAACTCCATGCCGCGATCGACGTCGAGCGCGGTCCGGACGCCCTGAAGCGACATGCCGAGTTCGACCAGGGTTATCGCGACCGCCGGGCGCATGCCGACGATCACCGTCGCCGCATCCAGGATCCGGGCGATGGCCGAGATATTGGCCAGCATCCGGCCGATGAAGCTGTCCACCACGTCCAGCGCGGAGATGTCGATCAGCACTCCCTTGGCATGCGTCTTGGCGATCCGTTCCGCCAGATCGTCCTTCAGCGTCATGATCATCCGGTCTTCAAGATCGACCTGGATGGTTAGAAGCAGGCAATCGCCGATCTGGAAGATCGGGATGCGGTTGGGTTCGAGGAAGTGGGTCATGGATGCGGCCGCCGGTCAGCGCGTGTGAGCAGGCTTGGTGGCGGAGAAAGTAACGCCGGTGCGCTTCAGCGCATGGGCGAAAGCGCTTTGCAGGTCGGCCTTGGTGGCGACCTGCGGCAGTTCGACCCCGAGATGGACGATAGTCTGGGCGATCTGCGGACGGATGCCGCTGATGATGCACTCCGCCCCCATCAGCTTTGCCGCCGCCGCCGTCTTCAGCAGGTGCTGGGCAACCAGAGTATCCACCGTCGGAACTCCGGTGATGTCGATGATGACGATCTCCGCCTTGCTCTCGA
>DASQKT010000443.1:0-5917 GCA_035630415.1 Skermanella sp. | reverse complement strand
GATCGCCTTGTAGTTCTTCGGAAGCTCGTCCCATTTCTGCTGATTGAAGAAGAAGTGGACCATGGCGCCTCCTTCCCAGAAACCAGGATAGTAATAGTAGGGCGCCACCTTCTGGAATCCGAGCTTCTCGTCGTCATAGGGACCGACCCACTCGGCGGCATCGATCGTGCCGCGCTCCAGGGACGGGTAGATATCGCCGCCCGCGATCTGTTGGGGCACTACGCCCAGCTTCGACAGAATTTGACCGGTCAATCCGGCGATGCGGAACTTCAGGCCGTTCAGATCGGCGACCGAACGGACTTCCTTACGGAACCAGCCGCCCATCTGGGCACCGGTGGCGCCGCCCGGAAGCATGTAGAGGTTAAATTTCTTATAGAACTGATTATAGAGATCGAGACCGCCGGTATGATACATCCAGGCGTTCTGCTGACGGGTATTCAGAGCGAAGGGAGCTGCACTCGCGAACGCGAAGGTCGGGTCCTTGCCGACATAGTAGTACGACGACGTATGCGCCATTTCCACCGTGCCGTTGCCGACGGCATCGAGCGCCTGAAAGGTGCCGACGAGTTCGCCAGCGGAAAATGGCTGGATCTGGAATTTCCCATCCGTCGCCTCGGAAACATACTTCGCCATGACATCGGCGGCACCGTAGATGGTGTCGAGCGACCGGGGAAACCCGGATGTCAGGCGCCATCTGATTTCCGGCATGCTCTGGGCGATCGCGGGAGCCGCGATCGTGCCGGCGGCGAGTCCCGCGCCGGCGGTTGTCAGGAATTGACGGCGTTTCATGATATTTCCCCCTGTTCGGCTTGTTATTGCTTGGATTTTTCCGGCTGGGCATTTGTCCGATTGCTGCCCCCCGGTCACGGCCCAGCCCTGCTCCGGCCGCACCACTTCTCCTGAGCACGAAAGCATGCACCATTGAGACCGTCAAGGGTTTGAGTTCTTTCGAACTTTATGTGGTTTGGGACGGCTGGAGGTCCGGGGCTGGATGGATTGCTCCTCACAGCCAGAGGACTTCGCGCCGGTATTCCAGGTCTTCCAGAAGCGGCCGGCTCGGCCCCTGATGCACCACGCGCCCACGCTCCAGCGCGTAGGTGCGGTCGGACAGGGCAAGCACGAGGTCGAGGTTGTGATCGACGATGATGATGGAGATCTCCCGGCGCAGCCGGTCGAACACCGTGAACAACTCCTCGGTGATGGCGGGCGACAGGCCTTCGAATGGTTCGTCCAGCAGCAGCACCCGGACGTCTCCGTGCAGGGCGCGGGCGACGGCGACCATCTGCTGCTCACCGCCCGAGAGGTAATCGGCCGGCGTGTCCAGACGCTCCCGCAGGCGCGGGAAGAACTCGAAGATGCGGTCCTCGTCCCAGTGCTTGCCCGCACCCGTGCGGCGGCGCAGGCGGCCCAGCATCAGGTTCTCGGCGACGCTCATGCCCGCGAACAGACCGCGCCCCTGGGGCACGTAGCCGACGCCGAGGCGGGCGATCTCCGGCGCGCTCAGGCCGACAAGGTTGCGTCCGCCGTACTCGATGGCGCCGGAGGCCGGCGGTGCGGTGCCGATGATGCCCTTGAGCAGCGTCGATTTGCCGGCCCCGTTGCGGCCCAGCAGGGCCAGGATCTCCCCCTCGTGCAGGTCGAACGACACGTCGTTGATGATGTGGCTCTTGCCGTAGAACACGTCGATGTCGCGTGCCGCCATCACCACGGCTCTGCCGGCGGCGCTCTCGCGCGGGCGGGCGGCGATCGCGGAGGTCCCGGAGCCGATATAGACCTCCTGCACGCGGGCGTCGGTGCGCGCGTCCTCCACCGTGCCATCGACCAGGACGCGGCCCTGGTTCATCACCGTCACGTGGTCGGCGATGCCGAACACCCGGTCCACGTCGTGCTCGACCAGCAGCACCGGGATGTGATCGGCGATGCGCCGGATCAGCGCCGATATGCGCTCGCGTTCGGCTGCGGCGAGACCGGCCAGCGGCTCGTCCAGCAGCAGGATCGACGGCCG
This sequence comes from Skermanella sp., assembly GCA_035630415.1. Lineage (GTDB taxonomy): Bacteria > Pseudomonadota > Alphaproteobacteria > Azospirillales > Azospirillaceae > Skermanella. Next base: position 3,912 of record DASQKT010000443.1, on the reverse strand, counting down.
GGACGCCAGCGCTATGCCCATATCGACAAGGCGCTGGCCGCCGTAGGACAGGCTGCCGGCCAAGGCCCGCTCGGTCCCGTCCAGCCCCATGAAGGTGATGATCTCGCGGGAATCCTCGTTGATCTCCTCGATCGCGTCGGCCCGGCGCCACGCGTTGAAGCGGTGGGCGTGCCGCGCCTGGGACGCGAGGCGGATGTTTTCCGCGACGGTCAGATCGGGAAACAGGTTGGTGATCTGGAACGACCGGGCCAGCCCCGCCTGACAGATGCGGTGGGGCGACAGCCCGGAAACCGGCTTGCCGTCCAGCCGCACGGTCCCGGCGCTTGGCGGAAACATGCCGGAAACCAGATTGAAGACCGTCGTCTTGCCGGCACCGTTCGGGCCGATCAGCGCGTGGAGCGTGCGGCTCTTGACGGTGAAGGACACGTCGCTGACGGCGGCCAGACCGCCGAAGCGCTTGACCAGATCCTCGCAGATCAGGGTGGCGCCGCCGCTGCGCGCGACCTCGCGCAGGAAGGCCGGCACTGTCGTGGCTTCCTCCGCGCGGCGGGCGGAAACGCGGTTCGCCATGGCCGCCTCCTCCGTCGGGGGCGGGCGGATCATCGCCCACAGCCGCGCGCCGACGCCGATCAGCCCGGTCGGCGAGAACAGGATGAAGCCGACGAAAAGCAGGCCGAACCACAGCAGCCAGTTCGCCGTCCACATCGACAGATACTCGCGGAACAGGATGTAGAAGACGGCGCCCAGCGCCGGGCCGAGGAAGCTTCGCATGCCGCCGATCACGACGATGGCCAGCAGCTCGCCCGAGAAGGCGATGCTGGTCGGCTCGGCCGAGGCGAAGCGGTTCTGGAGCACGAACAGCGCCCCGGCGAAGCCGGTGACGACCGTGGAGATCACGAAGGCCACCAGCTTGTAGCGGCGTGTCGGGTATCCGGCGAAGGAGGCCCGCTGCTCGTTCTCGCGGATCGCCACCAGCGTCCGCCCAAGGGGAGATCCTAGAAGCTGCCACAGGCCCGTGGCCACCAGAAGGGTCAGGACGCCGACCAGAGCGTAAAAGAGGCGCTGGTCGTTTAAATCGATGCCGAGCACCACTGGCCGCTGAATACCGCCGAGGCCGTTCTCGCCGCCGGTCAGCGCCGTCCACCGGAAGGCGGTGGCGAAGGTCATGGCCGTGAAGGCGAGCGTCAGCAGCGAGAAGTAGACGCCGCGCCGGCGCAGGAACAGGAACCCGGCGACGACGGCGAGCACTGCCACGACGGCGACCGCTCCCAGTACCGGGACGAACAGGCCGCCGGGCGTCCAGTTCAACTGGATCAAGGCTGCCGCATAGGCGCCGATGCCGAACCATGCGCCATGCCCGAAGGAGACGAGGCCGGTGTAGCCGACCAGCAGGTTCAGGCCCAGGGCCGCGATCACGAGAATCAGACAGATCGTCGCGCTGTCGAAGGTGAGGCCGATCGCCTGGAACAGGAACGGCAGGACGAGAATGCCGACAGCGGCGATAATCAGCTCCGCCGGTACGGGCGAGGCTGGACGCGACACCGTCACCGTCCGGGAAGCCGTCGCCACGGGGCTGGATGCGGCGTCTTTTTCGATACTCATCGGCGGCCTCACTCAAAACGCATGATGCGCTCGCCGAACAGGCCGCGCGGACGGAGCAGCAGTACCAGGAGCATCAACAGGTAGATCGACGCCTCGGAGGCGGCCGGTACGAAGTGGATCGCCAGCCCGCGCACGACGCCGACCAGAACGGCGGCGATCACGACGCCCCAGAAGCTGCCAAGCCCGCCGATGACGACCACCACGAAGGCGGCGGTGATGATCTCGGCGCCCATGGCGGGATGAACCCCGGAGATCGGGGCGAGCAGCACGCCGGCCAGGGCGGCCAGCCCGATCCCCAGCGCCACCACCGCCGTCATGATCGGGGCCAGCGAGATGCCGAGCACGGCGACCATATCGGGGTTCTGGACTCCGGCCTTGACCACCCGGCCGAACGAGGTCTTGTTCAGCAGTACCCAGGTCCCCGCCACGGCCAGCACCGCGACCGCCAGCATGGCCAGCCGATAATAGGGGAAGATCATGTCGCCGACGAAGAGCTGACCCCGGATGAAGTCCGGGATCTGGAAGGGCAGGGGGGCAGCACCCCAGACGATGCGGATGGTCTGCTCGATCACCATGGCGAGGCCGAAGGTGAGCAGCAGTCCAAGGATCGGGTCGGAGCGATAGAAGCGCCGGAACATGGTCCGCTCCAGCGCGATACCGATCCCCGCCACCAGGATCGGCGACAGGATCAGCGCCCCGCCGAAGCCGAGATACCGTTCGATCTCGACGGCGAAATAGGCGCCCAGGGCATAGAAGGCGCCATGCGCCAGATTGACGATCCCGCCCAGGCTGAAGATCAGCGACAGGCCAAGGGCGATGAGCAGGTAATAGGCGCTGACGACGACGCCATTGAGCACCTGCTCCAGGATGAAGGGAAGCTCTTCCAAGGCTCGGTCCTCTCGGGGAGGGGAAGCGCATATAGGGAACGGTCCGGCGCGGTAGCGCCACGCCGGACCGTGGCATTACCCGAGGGTACAGGCGCTCTCGGACCGGCTGGTCGCGATGCTTTCCAGGTCCTCGCCCGGACCTGGGACGGGGTCGCCAAGCAGCAGCATGTCCCACTGGTCGGCCTGCTTGTCCCTGGGCTTCGGCCGGATCGAATACATCTCGTTCATGAGCTGGTGGTCCCAGCTCCGGAAATAGCCCTCGCGGCCCTTCAGGACGTCGAACTTGGCGCCGGATTCCAGATGCTGGACCAGGGCGTCACCCTCCGTCGATTTGGATTCCGCGATGGCGTGGGCGAGGATCTTCATGCCGAGATAGTCGCCCCAGGCCTGATTCTCCGGCGGCTTGCCCCAGCGCTTGGTGAAGGCGGCGGTAAAGGCCTTGGCGCTTGGCGTGTCGAGGGTGTGATGCCAGATGGCGGGCCAGATCCCCGCGAAGGCCTCCGGCCCCGCGCCCCAGGCGGCGGCGGTATCGAAGCCGCCGCCGGCGAGCGGGAAGTCCAGGCCGTATTCCTTGTACTGCTTGATGAAGTTGGTGATCTGGTTGCCGGCCAGATTGGACACCACCACGTCCGGCCGGGCTCGCCGGATCTTCAGGATGAACGGGCTGAAGTCGGTGCTGTCGGTCGGCACCAGCTCGTTCTGCGAGAAGTCGGCGCCGTTCCTCTCGGCGTAGCGGCGGGAAACCTGGAGCAGGTCGTGGCCGTAGGCGTAGTCGGCGGTCAGGCCGAACCACTTCTTGTCCTTGACCAGATCCTCCCGCTTCAGGCTGTCCCCGACCGCGTTGATGTACATCGTGTTCGCGCCCTCGATATGAAACATGTATCGATTGCACGCTTTTCCGCGCAGCTCGTCGGAATTGCAGCCGGTCTGGATGAACGGGACCTTTTCACGACTCGCCACCTGCGAGATCGCGAGGCCTGAAGCCGAGCTGATCTCGCCCAGGATGGCGATGACCCGATCACGGCCGATCATCCGGTCCGCCTTGGTCGAGGCGGTGGAAGGATTGACGCTGTCCTCGGCCAGCAGTTCGATCTTGCGGCCGAGCACGCCGCCGGCGGCGTTGATCTCCTCGGTTGCGAGGGTGACGCCCATCACGGCGTACTCGCCAAGCGGGCCGAGGAAGCCGGTGCGCGGCGTCAGGTGCCCGACACGGATGACGTCGGATTGTGCCCCGACGATGGCGGGCGCCCCAAGCGTCGCCAGGGCCGCCGCCCCGGCCGAGCCCTTCAGGATCGCCCGGCGCGTCAATCCTTTCCCATAGATCATCGTTTCGCTCCCTAGTTGCGGCTTGTTGTTGTTTGATTGATCGTCCGCAATTCTCGATTACATCTACCGCATGGCAATCGGGCGCATGGCCGTTCCC
>DASQKT010000442.1:0-3853 GCA_035630415.1 Skermanella sp. | reverse complement strand
CTTTTACAGGCTGGTCGGTCCGCCCTTCAAACTGGGGCCGGACCATCGCTTCTTCTTTCCGAGCAAGAACCACGACAAGGCCTTGTCGTACCTGCGCTATGGGCTTCAGCAGGACGAAGGCTTCATCGTGGTCACGGGAGATATCGGCGCCGGCAAGACCACGCTGGTCAGCCAGCTCTTCTCCGAACTGGACAAGACGCGCTTCCTGGCCGCCCAGATCGTTACCAGCAACATCGACGCCGACGATGCCCTGCGGATGATCCTGTCCGCGTTCGGCGTGACGCCGCACAGCAACGACAAGGCGGCGCTGCTGCGGTCGTTCGAATCCTTCCTGATGGCCCAGCACCGGGCAGGACGCCGGGTGCTGATGGTGGTGGACGAGGCGCAGAACCTCCCCACCCGCACCATCGAGGAGCTGCGCATGCTGTCCAATTTCTCGGCCGGCGGCCAGTCGCTGTTCCAGAGTTTCCTGGTCGGCCAGCCGCAGTTCAAGGAGATGCTGGCCGATCCCTCGCTGGAGCAGTTCCGCCAGCGGGTGATCGCGTCGTACCACCTGGGGCCGATGTCGGACGAGGAGACGGCCGAGTATATCCGCCATCGGCTGCGCTTGGTCGGTTGGCGGAACGACCCGGCCATCGAGCCCGAGGCTTTCGAGCTGATCTACCGCCACAGCGGCGGCATCCCGCGCCGGATCAATACGCTGTGCAGCCGGCTGCTGCTGTACGGCGCGCTGGAAGGTCTGCACGTGATCGACGCGCCCGCCGTGCAGGACGTGATCGCCGACCTGCGGACGGAGATTACGGAAACGCCGTCGAAAGTCATGGCCGACAAGGCAAACGGGCACGCCGTCAACGGATCTGGGATGAGCGGCCATGAGATCGCGACACTGATGGCGAGCATCGAGCAGTTGACCAATACCGTGAATTCCCATGACCGGGCGCTGCGGCAGTTGCTGGAAACGGCGCTGGAGATGCTGGCGGTCAACTCCTCCCCGACCGTCGAAGCGAGGGATGGCGATGAACGGGCGTAACGGCGTCGTCAACGCGATATCGGTGGACGTCGAGGATTACTATCAGGTGTCCGCCTTCGCCGGGACGGTGGACCGCGCCAAGTGGGACAGCTTCCCCTCCCGCGTGGAAGATTCGACCAAGCGGACGCTGGATCTTTTCGCCGAAGCGGGCGTCCATGCGACGTTCTTCACGCTGGGCTGCGTCGCCGAGCGCCACAAGGGGCTGGTGCGGGCGATATCCGAAGCCGGGCACGAGGTCGCCAGCCACGGCTGGGAGCATTACCGCGTGGGCGAGCAGACCCCGGCGGAGTTCCGCGCCGACGTGACCCGCACCAAGAAGGTGCTGGAAGACCTGTCGGGCCAGGAGGTCAAGGGCTACCGCGCCGCCAGCTTCTCGATCGACCGCAAGACGTGGTGGGCGTTCGACGAACTGGCCGAGGCCGGATACCGCTACAGCTCCAGCATCCACCCGATCGTTCACGACCATTACGGCGTTCCCGACGCTCCCCGCTTCCCCTTCGCGCCGACCGAGGGCCATCCGCTGACCGAGATTCCGGTCGGGACGCTAGACATTAAGGGAAGACGGCTCTCCTGCGCCGGCGGAGGGTTCTTCCGGCTGCTGCCCTATCGCTGGTCGTCCTTCGCGATCGGACGGGTCAACCAAGCGGAACGGCAACCCGTCACCTTCTATTTCCACCCCTGGGAGATCGACCCCGGCCAGCCGCGCATCAGCCCGGCCCCACTGCGCTCACGGGTCCGGCACTACACCAACCTGGGCGTGATGGAAGCGAAGCTGAAGCGGCTGCTGCGGCAGTTCCGCTGGGACCGAGTGGACGCCGTCTATGGACTGGGCTCGCCGGCTAAGGCGGAAGCGGCGGAATGACCGCGATGGTCGATATCAAGCCGCTGGACACGGCGGCGGAACCGGCCTGGGAAGCCTTCGTCGAGTCCGCCCCGGACGCGACGTTCTTCCACCGCGCAGGCTGGGCGCGGGTGATCGCCAAGGCTTACGGGCACCCGACCTACTTCCGCTACGCCAGCCGGGGCGGCCGGGTCGTCGGCGTGGTGCCGCTGGTCCACGTCAAAAGCCCGCTATTCGGCAACGCGCTGATCTCCACCGGCTTCTGCACCTTCGGCGGCATCGCGGCGACCGACCAAGGTGCTGCCCTGGCGCTGGCGAAGGACGCGGCCGAACTGGGCAGGAGCCTGGGGGTCGATCATGTCGAGTTGCGCCATACCACGGCGCTGCCGATCGACTGGACGGTCAAGTCGGGGCTGTATGCCGCGTTCCGCCGTCCGATGGACGCCGATATCGGCGTCATCTGGGGACAGTTGCCGCAGCAGAAGCGGCAGGAGCTTCGGCGGAGCATCAAGAGCGGCCTGCGCCAACAGGTCGGCCCGGAGTTGCTGGACGAGTTCTTCCGGATCTACGGCACCAGCGTCCGGAACTTAGGCACGCCCGTCTATCCGCGCCGGTTCTTCGCCGCCATCGCCGAAGAGTTCGGCGACGCCGTCGAACTGGCGGTGGTCCACGGGTCGGCAGGACCGGTCTCCGCCGTCATGGCGTTCTATTTCCGCGACCGGGTCTGCCCGTATTTCGCGGGCGGCCTGCCGGAAGCGCGGACGGAGCACGCCTATGATTTCATGTACTGGTCGCTGATGGACAGGGCGACGGAGCGGGGCTCCCGGCTGTTCGACTTCGGCCGCAGCAAGCGCGGGACCGGGGCCTTCGACTACAAGCTGAGCTGGGGCTTCGAGCCGGAGACGCTGCACTACCAGTTCCATCTGGTGAAGGGCCGGGAGTTGCCCAACGTCAACCCGCTCAACCCGAAGTTCCGCGTCATGGTGGAAACCTGGAAGCGGCTGCCGCTGCCTGTCGCCAACCTGCTTGGTCCCGTGATCGCCCGCCAGATCGGCTGAGCCGCCCCATGAGCCGCCGATGAGCCGACAGATGGAAGACCTGCTGTTCCTGGCGCACCGGATTCCCTACCCTCCCGACAAGGGCGACAAGATCCGGTCGTGGCACCTGCTGCGCCATCTGGCAACCCGCTACCGCGTGCATCTCGGCTGCTTCGTCGACGACGCGCAGGATCACCGGCATGAGCCGGTGCTGCGTGACCTGTGCGCAAGCTGCCACTTCGCATCGCTGGACCCTAGGGTCGCGAAACTCGGCAGCCTACGCGGACTTTTGACCGGCGATGCGCTGACCTTCGCGTGGTTCCGTGACGCCAAGCTGACGCGCTGGGTCGGGGAAACACACGCGGCGCGACCGATTGCGGCGCAGGTGGTCTTTTCAAGCTCCATGGCGCCCTTCGCGGAGAGCGTGAAAGGCTTCCGGGGGCGGCGGATCGTCGATTTCATCGACCTCGACAGCGACAAGTGGCGGCAATACGCCGACACTGCCGGTCAGCCGATGCGATGGGTCTACCGGCGGGAAAGCCGGCTGCTGGCGAAGGCGGAAACCGCCATCGCCGCGCGCTCCTCCGCCAGCCTGTTCGTCAGCGAGGCGGAAGCCGACCTGTTCCGCCAGCGTCCCGGCGTCGCGGCGGAGCATGTCCACGCCATAGGCAACGGGGTGGACCTGGATTATTTCAATGGCAGCCGAAGTTATGCGAACCCCTATCCGCCGGGCGGTCCGGTATTGGTCTTCACCGGCATGATGGATTACCGGGCCAACGTGGATGCGGTCCGCTGGTTCGCCGATGCGGTGCTGCCGCTCATCCGCCAGCGGCACCCGGACGTGCGCTTCGCCATCGTGGGCGCCAAACCGGACGACACGGTGAAGCGGCTGGCGGAGCGCCCCGGCGTCATCGTGACCGGCCGCGTCGAGGATGTCCGCCCCTA
>DASQKT010000441.1:0-2641 GCA_035630415.1 Skermanella sp. | reverse complement strand
CGCGGCGGCTGGGAGGAAAAATGGTCGTAACTCCCCGTCAGCGGCGGCACCAGTCATAAAATGTGGGGATGTCCGACACCAATAACGACAACAAGGACCCCCAGCCCGACAAGACGCTCACGACCCGGCAGGGACACCCCGTCCCCAACAATCAATCGCAGCGTACGGTCGGGAGCCGAGGCCCCGCGACGCTGGAGAACTACCACTTCATCGAAAAGATCAGTCATTTCGACCGCGAGCGGATTCCCGAGCGCGTCGTGCACGCGCGCGGTTTTGTGTGCTACGGCGAGCTCGAGGCGACCGGCAAGGTCGGCGACGAGCCGGCGTCGAAATACACACGGGCAAAATTGTTCCAGAAGGCCGGCACGAAGACGCCGCTCGCCATCAGGTTCTCGACCGTCATCGGCGGCCGCGACTCGTCCGAGGTCGCGCGGGACCCCCGCGGCTTCGCCGTCAAGTTCTACACCGAGGACGGCAACTGGGACCTGGTCGGCAACAACCTGGCCGTCTTCTTCATCCGCGACGCGATCAAGTTCCCCGACGTCATCCATTCGCTGAAGCCGGATCCCGTCACCTTCCGTCAGGAACCGAACCGGATTTTCAACTTCATGAGCCAGACGCCAGAGTCGATGCACATGCTGACGCATCTGTTCAGCCCGCGTGGCATCCCGGCGTCGTACCGCCACATGGAAGGCTTCGGCGTCAACACCTACAAGATGGTCAATGCCCAGGGCGACACCGTTCTGGTCAAGTACCACTTCCACCCACGCTGCGGCCTCGCCAGCCTGACGGCGGAGGAAGCGGCCAAGGTCCAGGGCCAGGAACTCGGTTCCGCCACCAAGGACCTGTTCGAGGCGATCGAGCGCGGCGACTATCCCCAGTGGGACATGTACGTCCAGATCATGGAAGACCACGACCATCCCGAACTGGACTGGGACCCGCTGGACGACACCAAGATCTGGCCGGAAAAGGACTTCCCGCTCCGCCACGTCGGCACCATGACGCTGAACCGCAACGTCGAGGATTTCTTCAACGAGAACGAACAGATCGCCATGGGCACCGGCGTCCTGGTCGATGGCCTCGACTTCTCCGACGACAAGATGCTGGTCGGCCGGACCTTCTCCTACTCCGACACCCAGCGCTACCGCGTCGGAGCCAACTACCTGCAACTGCCGGTCAACCAGCCGAAGAACGCCCGCGTCGCCACCAACCAGTCGGGCGGCCAGATGTCCTTCTACCGCGATCTGGCGCCGGGACAGAACCCGCATGTCAACTTCGAGCCGTCCATCCATGACGGCCTCGTGGAATCGTCGCGGGACCAGTCGAGCAACTCGCCGGAAATCCACGGCCGCCTGACCCGCAGCGTGATCGAGCGCCGCAACGACTACGTCCAGGCGCGCGGCCGCTACAACACCATGATGGACTGGGAACGCGACGACCTCGTCCTCAACATGGGCACCCTGCTGGGCCAGTGCGAACGTGACGTCCAGGAACGCATGATCTGGCACTTCCTGCTCATCCATGACGACTACGGTACCCGCGTCGGCCAGATCATCGGCATCTCCGCCGACGATGTCCGCAACCTGGGTCCGCTGCCGAAGCAGGTCCTGACCGACGAAGACAAGCGCCGGCTCCAGAATCTCGGCAACAACGGCGACAAGATCGATCCCACCGTCTGGGGCCAGTGGACCAGCTCCGTCGAGAACCGGAAGGCCACGGCCGAAGAAGTGCTGAGCGGCATGAAGGGCGGCCAGTCCGGCATGCGGCACGATCAGGCCGCCGACTGACGACTCTACCGCCGGCCCCTCCAGCGGAGGGGCCGGTTTCATATCGAAGCCACCAGCGCCGCTTCGGCCTTGATCCACTCGATCACGTCCCGCACATCGGCGCGCGGCGGCGCGTCTCCCAGCACCAGCCAATAGGCATAGCCGCTGGATAAGTCCTGCCCTCCCGCATCCAGCACGACCAGACGCTTGTCCGCCAGCATGGGCTGGACTAGGGCCAAGCGCCCAAGGGCTATGCCCTGGCCGATCAGAGCCGCCTGGATCACCTGATCGTACTGGTTGAAGCGCAGGATTCCCCTCGGCTTGGCCCCGCCAAGCCCCATCGACTTCAGCCGGTCGCCCCATTGCAGCCAGGGCCGGCGCGGATCGTCGAATTCAAGCAGAACCTGCTCCTCGATGGCTCCCGGCGCGGTCAGCGGCTTCACCGCCAGCGACGGATGCGCTACCGGCACGATGGCCTCGCCGAACAGCCGGACCGAGCCCAGCGGCGCCGTCTTCGCGGCGCAGTACCGGATCGCCAGATCGGCGCCCTCCGTCGCCAGATCGAACACCTTGTTGTTCGCCGCCAGACGGATGTCGATGTTCGGATGGCGGTGCTGAAACTCGCCCAGCCGGGGCAGCAGCCACAGCGCCGTGACCCCGATGCTCGCCGTGATGGTCACCGGCGGCCTCTGCCGGTCGCTCGTCAGAGATTCGAAAACGTCCTGGAGTTGCTGGACCGCGTTGTCGGCGACGCGGAACAGCCGCTCGCCTTCGGGAGTGAAGCTGATCGACCGGTAACCCCGGTTCAGCAGTTGGACGCCCAGCGATTCCTCCAGCGCCTGGACCTGCCGGCTGACCGCCGACTGCGTCAGGCA
>DASQKT010000440.1:0-12447 GCA_035630415.1 Skermanella sp. | reverse complement strand
TTGCGGCTGGACCCCGATCCCCCAGCGGCTACAATGAGATGAGCGTGTGACCTGTGACGCTTCGGGTTGCGGCTGGACCCCGATCCCCCAGCGGCTACAATATAAAGGTAACTCAATGTAAACTCGTAAGTGTTGCGGCTGGACCCCGATCCCCCAGCGGCTACAATCAATCCCATCTGCATCGCCCGCGCCCCCGAGTTGCGGCTGGACCCCGATCCCCCAGCGGCTACAATAGATAACCGCATAAGCCTTTGATCTTAAAAGGCTTATGCGGCCTCTTTTCTCCAACTCCCAGCGACAAACCGCCGTCAAAACAGCTTAAACTGCTCATATTTGGTTCCGGGTTCTCGTTTTGTCCGCGCCTCCAGGCACACCATCGTCTGGTACTGGCGGTCGGTGAAGGTCAATATCTGCACCTTGCCCTTGGCCGGCACCTGCCCCCTGATTCGCTTGATTCGCGCGTCCACCTGCGGGGAACCGGCGCAGAAGCGCATATAGACGCTGAACTGCGACATTTCGAAGCCCTCATCCAGCAGGAAGTTGCGAAATCCTGTCGCAGCCTTCCGCTCGGCCTTGGTCGATACGGGCAGGTCAAACATCACCATCATCCACATCAGCCGATACGCGCTGAGAGCCATGCGCGTCCTCCTTGCCGGTCGGTGAGACAACAAGATCCAGCGGCAGCGGCAATAGCGGCAGGTCAAGCACCTTGCGTTCGCCAAGCAGCAGTTGCGCCAAGGAAAAAGTCAGCCGGAGCAGACAGGTCGCCAGCGGCGTGACGCCGGCTTCGGTCCGCATATCGCGGACCAGCACCCCCGCCAGTTCGCGCTTCGCATCGCGATCGACCTCGACCCGGCCCTCCCGGACCATCCGGTGGACAAGGATGTCCACCAGCGGCCGGAACGGCTCCATCAGGTCATCGACCAGACACATCGGGTTGCCGCGATTGCTGTGCTTCAGGCCCAGCGTCGGGTGCAGCCCGGCGGACGCCACGGCCCGCGCGGTCCCTCCGCGCAGGATGGCGTATCCGTAGTTCAGCAGGCTGTTGGTTCCGGGATGATCGGAGTCGCGGCGGAACTCCGTCCCGAACAGCAGGGGCCAGTAGCGGCGCGCGGCCTGCGCTTCGATGTTCTCCGGGTCGCCCGACCTGACCTTCTTCGCCAGTTCCACGAAGGCGCCGGCGGGCACGCCCAGCGATTCCAGCACGGCGCCCTGCGTCCTGATCTTGGCGCGCGTGATCACCTGCCACAGCCGGCCCTTCGACGCCTCCGTCATTTCCGCCTGGGCACGCATGCGTTGCGCCTGGACATGGTGGCCGTCCACCGGCCACAGGATGGCGGCGGGACTGAAGTTGCTGCCGCACAGCACCACGGCACAGTCCCGCTCCAGCAGGGCCAGCAGCAAGTTGTTGGAATAGGTCAGGCCATGGGCCGTGCAGACCAGCACGGCCAGATCGTCCAGGGGGACACGCCCGATCTCCCGGCCGTCTCCCTTGACCACCATGAAACCCCGGTCGAGCGCCAGATGGCGCCCGTTCTCGGCAATCTCAATGACGACTCCCCCGGCGCCTTCGGCCATGGCTTACTCCATCGGGCCTTTGTCATGGACATAGCCCAGCAGATCGACCCCAGCCGGCCGTGCCGCCTGCTTGCGCAGGCTGTCGGGGGAGCAGTACTGGTATTTGAACGGATCGCCCTTGTCGGCGTCGCGGGCCTTCAGGTTGCCGGCCTCCAGATGGAGCGCCAGCGCCACCTGCCCTTCGCTGAACTTGACCACCCGCACGATCCGCCGGTCCGGCGCTTCGCCCAGCGCCAGCAGGTCGCCCTTGAACAGGCGGAACAGCGGCGTCCCGGCCTCCCCCACCACCCGCTTCGCCGCCCAATCCAGGAACACCCCGCCGCCCCGGCCCGAATCGCCGCCGGTCTCCGCCAGCCAGTCCCGGTGCAGGCGATAGGCTTCGAAGGTGCTGACGATCTTCCCGGTCCAGCGCCCGCGCGGGTCGCGCAGGATCTCGTACCAGGCGTTGCTGTCGCCCTTGTAGACCTTGAACACGGCGCCCGACGGGTCCTGGATCGGGATCGGATTGCCCAAGACATCCAGCATTCGGACGCGCCGGACCGGCTGCCCGCCCCATTTGAAGCTGCCCAACGCATCGCCGAAGCTCCGGCCCGCCGCCGCTTCCGCCGCGACATGGTCTTCCAGCGCTTTCGCCAGCACGCGGTCGCGGATATTGGGGAAGTCCTTGGCCGTCAGCCCCGACAGCGGCTTGCGCGTGACGACGGTATGGACGCCGCTCACCGCCTCGACGGGACCATAGGCGGTATCGTTGTGCATGCGGCCCTGCCAGCCGTGCTCCGCCCGGTGCGACACGGTGATGCCGCGTATCTTCTCCCGCACCTGATCGCCGAACGACGTCGCGGCCAAGCCGTCGAACGGATCGGGCAGACCGTCGAACAGCCGCTCCAGCTCGTTCGCCTCCGCACGGGCCGCCGCCTGCGCCACAATCTGGACAAGCCGCTGGTCGATCACGCCCAGCACGGCGGCGTCGATCGCATGATGCCGGTGATCGCTGCGGTTCTTCAGGTTGCCGTCGGACAGAATTCTGTTAAGGCCATAGCGGGCACGCAGCATGGCGGTCAGCTTGCCGGGCGCCACCCGGACCTTTTCCAGCTCAACGATGCTGCCAAGATACTGCCGCGCCACCCTGGACAGATGGCGGGTTTCGACAAGCTGGCGGTCCAGGAAGCCCCGCTCCCCCTCGAACCGGTCCATCGCGTCGGGCAGGAAGCGCCATCGCTTGTTCTTCGGCAACTCCTCCGCCCGCTGCGCGATGGCCGCCCAATCGTATCCATCGACGGCGGTCACCCCGAAGGCTTCCCACGGCGACCGGTCGCGCTTGAAGCGGTTGGCCCGCCGGACGCAGACGATCTTGTTGTCGGCGCCGTCGCTCAGGGTCCGGCTGAACGGCAGGATATGGTCGATATCCACATCTCCCTCCAGCAGGCGCCTGATGCCGATCGGTTCGCCGGTATAGACGCAGACATGCCCGACGCCGACCTTCGGCAGTTCTTCCCACAGGCGGAGACGCAGCATCGAGTCGGGACGCGGATCGATCCCCAATTCCTTGATCTTGGCGAACCGATCCTCGTTCTTCCGCTGGTTCTGCGCCTGCTCCCGCTGGATCGTGTCGCGCTCGTCGCGGCTGCGCTTCAGGTCGCGGGCCAGTTCCACCACGATGTCGGCCGGCTTGCCCCAGCGCTCGACGATGCGGTTGACCAGCTTCCGCAGTTCGTTCAGCCCGATATGGACGGTCGGGTTGGGGAACCGGCCAAGCCGCAGTTCCGGCGGGTCCGAAGGCTCGCCGGAACCGAAGGCGATGAACCGCTCCAGCGGCTCGCCGTAATACGGCAGTTCGTCCAGAAGTCCATCGGGGCGGAAATCGGAGTGGTGGAGGTCGAGCGCGCGGACGGCCTCGTCGTAGCGCAGCCGCCGTTCGCGCATCAGCGGCACCAGTTCCACCAGCGCCTTCTCGCTAAGCCGGCAATAGCCGTCGGGCAAACCGGGAGACGCGGCGGTATGGGCGGCGTTTTCGCTTGGCAGCCCATGCACGGTTTCCAGCCAGCCAGCCAGTTCGGCTTCGTCCTCGGCCTCGATCAGGCGGCCGACGATATCGCGCCGGTCGTCCGGCGTCAGCGCGTTCCACTTCGGCCCGAAGCGCTTCTTGGCCGAAAGCGCGCTGGTCACCGCGTCGCCCTTCAGCCGGTCGCGCTTCTCCCCTTCCAGGTTGACCTTCAGGCCGGGGTCGAGCTTCAGCTCCTTCCTGATCTTCTCGAAAGTCAGGTCGGCGCTTCGGCACAGCTTGGCGAAAAGCTGGGCATGCTGGCCGGCGGACAGTTCGCGCGGCTCCTCGCCGGGGCGATAAAGTTTCAGGTTGCCGATCTCCGTCAGGATGCGGAACTTCTGGGCGACCGGCAGCGCCCAGGGTGCGCGTTCCTGATCGGGGAACAGCGTGCATTTGCCGGGACGGACCTGCTTCAGCGGACGCTGGCGGAAGATCACCGATTCGACCCGGTCCCACTGCTCCGCCGTGATGTCGGGATGGTGCGGCGCCTGCGCCGTCCGGATGGCCTGGAACTCGTCATGGACCAGCGAGCGTTCCGGATAGAACTCGTACGACGCCTTGGCCCCGGCGCCGTCCAGCCGGGCACGCACGGTCTCGCGCTTGCGGTGCCGCGCGGCCAGCCACGCGCCCAGGGTGGTTTCGCCGCTGGCCTCGATTTCCGCCTTCAGCGCGGAGATGCCGGCCTTGATCTTGCCGGCCTCGTTCTCTTCCCCGGCGGCCTTGCGGTTGCTCTTGAACCCCCGGCGCTGGTTGAGATGGAACAGCGCCCGCCCGACCTGCCCGGCCGCCAGAGGCTCGGTCAGCGCCCTCGCCCGCAGTTCATAAGGATCTTCCGATTCCAGCGCCTTGCGCCCGGCCTGATCGGCCGGCATCAGCCCCGCCGCGACCAGCGCATTCATCAGCGCCGAGCGGCGGCGCAGATAACGGTCGCGGCGGCGGCGCATCGACCGCGCCAGCCGCCGGTCCGCCGCCAGCGATTCCTTCGACTTTGGATCGCGCCCATCGGGAAAGATCCTGACCCCCATGCGCCGGACCCCACAGGGGTCCCCGTTGCCGTTGAGGTCCAGCAGGCACCAGCCGATGCTGTTGGTACCGAGATCGAGGGCGAGGCGATAGGGAACGCGGTTCGACATGGGAAGGCTCGGGAATGGAAGGTTGAGGGATCGGGAGGACGGCGGTGGTTCACAGAACTACCATTACGGGAATTTCAGGCGCAGGATTGCAAGAAAATTTCCCTGCATGCCGAGCGCTTAGCTTTGGGAGCCGGCTATTGTTTACTGGTTATTTACTTTGAAATGTAAGTTTTATTGGCGCTAAAAAACACCAGCAAAGTCATCACTGACCATTGACACGGAAAAACCCATCCCGCATCCTTGCTGCGGAAAGACAATCACCTTTGCGTAGCCGCTGGGGGATCGGGGTCCTTCCGTTAACACGCTCGGGAACGCAAGTTCCTTGCAGCACAAGATGTGCGGCGGGCCTCGGCCCGCCGCGTTTGTTATTAGTGTTTAAGTTGCTGACGCGTTCAAGGCGCAGCGCAGCCCTTGGGACAGGTACGCCGCTCCCAGGGGCTTTCCATTTCTGCACAGTGAGCCACGTAGGTCGGTCGAAAGCGAAGCGGCAACCGACATAGACGCGTCTGCCTGTCGGTTGCCGCTTCGCTTTCGACCGACCTACGGCGTGAGCGTCTTCACCAGTCAACTTCTTCTGCCCTTGGTGTCAATTTTTAAGGTCAACCAAAACGGCGGCCTTCTCCAGTGCAGCCTTGATTTCAAGTGATGATTGAGGCGGGATCGCGACGACTTCACCGCAGTCATCGCAGACAGCAACAAGGATGTTGCTCACCAAACCTGATCCATCCCGGAACGACACATCGCGGATGGTGAAGGTCGTGGTGACCAGCCCGTCGTTCTCGCACATTGCCCGTCCCTTATCCGCTTCAAGGTAGATTTTCATGGCTGTTTCCTTGGGGATGCGAGAGTGAAGAATAAAGTCAGACTGAATCGTTGGGTAAAGTACATCGAAAGAACGGAAGCGGGGCAAAATACCGAGTAAGGCTGACTGACTGCTTTCTTTGTCGGATAGCGCTCACGCTAAGCAGGAAATCAGACTCATATCGGGTTTTGCAATGATGTGCATCGTACACGCGGCTTTCAGCCGCGTTGAGTGCGCGGATACGCGAACCTCTTCCTCTTCGCAGCGCTTTCGTCTCCGTCAAAGCCATTGAGACGCGAAAGCTACGCGACTGGAAGCCGCGTCTACGTACGGACGCTCTCAGGGAAACTGACACATCACCCCGAAACATCGGCGAGAGCCTTTCTCAGCCAACCGCAATCAAGTTGACTAGGAACCAACAACACTGGTAGTTTCCTAGTCAACTTAACGGGGACACCTATGCCGCCGGCCTCTGACCTGACCGCCCACACCGGCTACTGGTTGCGCATGGTGTCCAACGCGGTCTCGCAGGACTTCGCCCGCAAGGTTGCCGATGAAGGCGTGACGGTCGCGGAGTGGAGTTTCATGCGTGCCCTCTACGACGCCGACGCGATGGCGCCATCGGCGCTTGCAGAGAAGATGGGAATGACGAAAGGCGCCATCAGCAAGCTTGCCGACCGGCTGCTCGGCAAGGGGCTGATCACCCGCGCCGACAATCCGGGCGACAGGCGGGCGCACACCCTGTCCCTGACGGGAGCAGGCCGGAGCAAGGTGCCGATTCTGGCGGCGCTCGCCGATAGGAACGATGCCGAGTATTTCGGCGTCTTGCCCACGGAGGAGCGCGAGATGCTCCATCGCCTCTTAAGAACTCTCGCCGACAGGCGCGGACTGAAGACTATCCCGGTGGACTGACCGTCGGGTCCGTAGCAACTCAAGATCGGATAAGGAAACGCGCCATGGACGCGGAACGGATCTCTATTGCTCAATCATGCCTTGATGCGGCGCACGATGGCAGCCTCGCCTTCCCCGCCATCGTCGGCAAGCTGATTGCCGCCGGGTTCGAGGGATACACGGTCGACTACCGCCGCAACACCCAGACCTATTACCTGCCCGACGGCGACAGCGTGGCGCTGAACATGCCGCACTCAGACGGGACCACTGCGGCAACCTTCGATGCATCAGCCATCGAAGGACTGGTGCGATGGGCACAGCGGGGCGAATCCGACTACAGTTACCGGGGCTTCTGCGAAAAGGCGAAGGAAGCGGGATGCGCGGGTTATCTCGTCTCGTTCCTCGGCCGCCGCGTGGTCTATTTTGGCCGCACCGCCGAAACCCACGTCGAGCACTCCCCAAGGTGACCTTGCCCACATGCAGCGCCTCCCACAGCATTCGCACCATGCCGCCAGCGTATTTTGCTGGCGGCATGGTGCGAATGCACTCGATTTCGATTATAGAAAGTAAGGCGGCCGATCTTTCCCGGCTATGAGAGACGCTGCACGCACGCCCCGGCCCACCGCCGCTTACTCCGCCGGCACGCCCCGGACCGCAGCCGGGCCTTTGACCTTGCCCTTGCGCAGCTCTTCCTCGAGCCACAGGCTATGGTGCTCGCGTGCCCAGTTCACGTCCACCTCACCGCTGCCCATCGCGTCGAACGCGCCTTCCATCCCGATCGAGCCGATGTAGATGTGGCTGATGATACCGGCGATCAGCAGGACCGACAGGATGGCGTGGACCAGATGCGCAAGCTGCATGCCGGCGATGTCGGTCACGGCGAAGGGGAACAGCAGCACGTAGCCGCTGGCCGCCACCACGCCGCCGCCCGCGACGACCATCCAGAAGATCAGCTTCTGCCCGGCGTTGAACTTCTTCGCGGGCGGGTGCTTGCCCTTGGAGAACAGCCCGCCCGCCACCTTGATCCAGGCGATGTCTCCGCCGTTCGGGATGTTGTGGCGGACCCAGATCAGCAGCATCAGCACGATGCCGAGCACGAAGGGGAAGCTGAGGAAGTTATGCGCCAGCTTGCCGTAGACCGTCATCGTCGCGAAGGCTTCCGGCCCCAGCAGCGGGATCAGCAGCCAGCGCCCGAACACGAGGTTGAGGCCGGTCACCGCCAGCACCAGGAAGCTCGCCGCCGTGATCCAGTGGGCGAACCGCTCCATCCCGTTGAAGCGCTGGATGCGCCGCCGCGACGGACCGGCATCGATCCGGATCTTGCCCCGGACCATATAGAACACCACCAGCGCCGCGATCATCCCCAGCAGGACCACGGCGGAAACCGTCTTCAGCGTGCCGTTGCGCAGCGCCCGCCAGTCCTGCCCCTCCGGCTGGATCAGCATCGCCGATTTCTGGTCCGGGATGCTGACGCGCCCGTGCAGGTTTCCCTGCAATTGCTGGAGCAGCAGTTGATCGTTGCTGACGTCCGGCCCGGTCAGCGTGTTCGGCCCCGGCGGTACCGGGGTCTGGGCGAAAGACGCCACCCCCGGCATCAGCAGGAATAAGGCCAGGGTCAGCGACAGCAGACGCACGATGCGTCCAAGATTCATGGACATGATGCTTCCTCCCCCGGCTCTCACGTTGTCGCCTTGTCCTTGTACGCGGTGGACCAGCCCCAGGCGCCGGAGCCATACCCACGCCGAACCGCGCGTTCCTTGTAGATGTCGGCGATGATCTCGCCGTCGCCGGCCAGCAGCGCCTTGGTCGAGCACATCTCGGCGCAGAGCGGCAGTTTGCCCTCCGCCAGACGGTTGGCGCCGTATTTGGAATACTCCGCCGGCGTCATGTCGTCCTCGGGTCCACCGGCGCAGAAGGTGCATTTGTCCATCTTGCCCCGGCTGCCGAAGTTGCCGACCTGCGGGTACTGCGGCGCTCCGAACGGACAGGCGTAGAAGCAGTAACCGCAGCCGATGCACAGGTCCTTGCTGTGCAGGACGACGCCTTCCGCCGTCTTGTAGAAGCAATCGACCGGGCAGACCGCCATGCACGGCGCGTCGGTGCAGTGCATGCAGGCCATGGAGATCGAGCGCTCGCCCGGCTTGCCGTCGTTCAGCGTCACGACGCGGCGGCGGTTGATGCCCCAGGGGACTTCGTGCTCGTTCTTGCAGGCGGTGACGCAGGCGTTGCACTCGATGCAGCGTTCGGCGTCGCACAGGAACTTCATTCTTGCCATGGTTCAGCTCCTCCGCCTCAAGCCGCGACGATCCGGCAAAGCGTGCACTTGGTTTCCTGCATGTAGGTCACCGGGTCGTAGCCGTAGGTCGTCAGCGCGTTGACCGACTCGCCCAAAACTATCGGGTCCGTTCCGGGCGGATAGGCCGAACGCTGGCTCTCCCCTTCCCAGAAGCCCGCGAAGTGGAAGGGCATGAACGCGACGCCCGGCCCGACGCGGTCGGTCACCAGCGCCTTCATCCGTGCCCTGCTGTTGCCTTCCGGCCCATGGACCCAGACCTGAGCGCCGTCCTTGACGCCAAGCCGCGCCGCGTCCTGGGTGTTGACCTCGACGAACATCTCCTGCTGAAGCTCGGCCAGCCACTTGTTGGACCGGGTCTCCTCGCCGCCGCCCTCGTACTCGACCAGCCGGCCGGACGTCAGGATGATCGGGAAGTCCTTGGTCACGTCCTTCGCCTGGACGCTCTTGCCGAGATGGGCGACGCGGAAGTCGCGCCGGTCGTCCAGCGTCGGGTACTGCTCCACCAGATCGCGCCGCGACGTATAGATTGGCTCGCGATGGACCGGCACCGGGTCCGGCAGGTTCCAGGCCACCGCCCGCGCCTTGGCGTTGCCGAAGGGAGAGCAGCCGTGCTTCAGCGCCACCCGGATGATGCCGGTGGACAGGTCGGTCGCCCAGCTCACGCCGTCCGGGTTCGCCCCGCCGATCTTTTCGATCACCGTCCGCTCCGCCTCGGTCAGGTCGGTGTGCCAGCCCAGTTTCTTGAGCATCCCATAGGTGAATTCGGGATAGCCGTCCTCGATCTCCGACCCCACGGACCACGATCCCTCGGCCAGCAGGTTGACGCCGTCCTTCTCCACGCCGAACCGGGCGCGGAAGGTGCCGCCGCCTTCCATCACGTGCTTCGAGGTATCGTAGAGGATATGCGTGCCGGGATGCTTCAGCTCCGGCGTGCCCCAGCACGGCCAGGGCAGGCCGTAGTATTCACCGGCGCACGGCCCTGATGAGGCCTTCAGCGTCGTCCGGTCGAAGTCGGCCTGATGCTCCATGTGGAGCCGCAGCCGCTCCGGCGACTGGCCGGAATACCCGGTCGAGAGCGAGCCGTAGTTGATTTCCCGCAGGATGTCTTCGGCATCCGGCTGGCCATCGACCACCTTGATCCGCTTGAACATCTCCGCGCCGAAGCCGAGCCGCATCGCCAGCGCGTACATCACGTCGTAGTCGTTCCTCGACTCGAAGATCGGCTCCACCACCCGGTCGCCCCACTGGATCGAGCGGTTGGACGCGGTACGCGACCCGTCCGCCTCGAACTGGGTGCAGATCGGCAGCAGGTAGGTCCCGTTCTTCCGTCCGCTGACCGATGCGAAGGTCGTCGGGTGCGGATCGGCGACGACCAGCAGGTCCAGCGCCTCCAGCCCCTTCCGCATTTCCGGCATGCGGGTGACGGTGTTGCCGCCGTGGCCGAACACCATCATCGCCTTGACGGGCGACGGCTGCTCGATGTCCTCCGGCTTCGCCAGCACCGCGTCGAACCAGCGCGTCGTCGGGATACCCTTCGCCTCCATGAACTTCTGGGAAACGAAGCGCCCCTTCATCCACTCGTAATCGACGCCCCAGACCCGGCTCCAGTGCTTCCAGGCGCCCTCAGTCAGCCCGTAATAGGCCGGCAGCGAGGTCACGTCCAAGCCGAAGTCGGTGGCGCCCTGCACGTTGCAGTGACCCCGGAAGATGTTCGCGCCGCCGCCCGCGACCCCGATATTGCCCAGTGCCAGCTGAAGGATGCTCAGCGCCCGCACATTGGCTGTGCCGACCGTGTGCTGGGTGATGCCCATGCACCAAATCAGCGTCGAGGGCCGGTTCTTCGCCATGACCTCCGCCACCTTGCGGACCTGCTCGCCCGGCACGCCGGTCACCCGCTCGACCTCCAGCGGGGTCCATTTCTTGACCTCGGCACGGATCTTGTCCATGCCGTGGACGCGCTGCTCGATATAGGACTTGTCTTCCCAGCCGTTCTCGTAGATATGCCAGAGCATCCCCCAGACCAGCGGAATGTCCGTCCCCGGCCGCAGCCGGACATACTCGGTCGCGTGGGCCGCCGTGCGGGTGAAGCGGGGATCGACGACGATCAGGTGAGCCTTGTTGATCTCCTTGCCGCGCAGCACGTGCTGCAACGAAACCGGGTGGGCCTCGGCGGGATTGCCGCCGATGATCAGGATCGCCTTGGAGTTATGGATGTCGTTGTAGCTGTTGGTCATGGCGCCGTAGCCCCATGTATTCGCAACGCCCGCGACCGTCGTGGAGTGGCAGATGCGCGCCTGATGGTCCACCGTGTTGGTGCCCCAGAACGCCGCCATCTTGCGGAACAGGTAAGCCCCTTCGTTGGAGAACTTGGCCGAGCCCAGCCAGAACACCGATTCCGGCGACGACTTCTCGCGAATCTCCAGCAGCTTCGCCCCGATCTCGTCGATCGCCTTTTCCCAGCTCAGCCGCGTCCACTGGCCGTCCACCAGCTTCATCGGATATTTCAGCCGGCGGTCGCCATGGACCAGTTCGCGCACCGCAGCGCCCTTGGCGCAATGCGTGCCGTTGTTGATCGGGCTGTCCCAGCTCGGCTCCTGACCGACCCAGACGCCGTTCTGAACTTCCGCCGTGACCGTGCAGCCGACCGAGCAGTGGGTGCAGATGCTCTTCTTGCGGGTGATCTCGACGCCCGGCGTCGTCGGCCCGGCTTCCGCCTTGCCGACCATGCTCATGGAGGAAACCGCGCCAGCGGCGGCCAGCCCTCCCGCAGCCAATCCCGAGCGCTTCAGGAAAGCGCGCCGGTCCATCGGCGCCGCAGCGGCGACCGAGCCGAACATTCCCGTCCCACGACCCGCTGCCGTAGGCTTCCTCTTGACCAGCATGGCGAATCGCTCCCGTTAGAACCGGTTGGTTTCGTAGTATTTCTTGACGTGGTCGGTTTCCCGGTAACGCTGCTTGACGCGCTGGTCCGCCGTCTCGACCGCTGCGGCCGGACCCGCCGCCAGCAGGGGAACGGCGGCAGCGGCGCCGGCGGCGCCCGCCCCCATCACGCGCAGGAAATCACGGCGTTCGAGCCCCGCTCTCTTCTTCTCCGCGTCCATCCCCCGTCTCCTTTATTGTTGTTGCTTAAGATTTAAATCAGCCGGTCATCCCGAAGGCTTCGGCCTCGATGGCAAGGAAGAGCTGGCCGATCTCGCCGACCGGCCGGTAAAGATCCGCTCCCTGCGCCTTTTCCAGGTCCGCGAAGAACTTCCCGGCCCAGGGAGCGAGATGCTTGTCATAAAATGCGCGCTGCGCCGCCAGATCGGCCGGAGCGCCGAAGCTGCCGGCGATCAGGCCGGCCATCATTTCGCAGATCGACGCGATGTGGTCTTCCGGCTCCTTAACGTCGGTCTTCCGCGCGATGCCCAGCGCCTGCATGTCGGCCCGAAGCTTCGCCAGCGGCTTTTCGTTGAGGAAGCCGGTCAGGTAATACGACGCATAGGGCACCAGCTCGCCGCGCGCGACGCCAATGAACAGCGCGAAGTATTCGCGCTCGGCCGAAGCCTCACCGGTCCGCGCTGCCGCCTCCGCCAATCGCGACAAGGCGCCACCGAACGGCGTGTCGTCGCCCTTCAGGGCCGCGACGCGGGCCAGCAGGCTCCCGTCCGGCTGCCGGACCAGGAGTTGTGCGAGCAGGCTGTAGCATTGTGCCCGCAGCAGA
>DASQKT010000439.1:0-3843 GCA_035630415.1 Skermanella sp. | reverse complement strand
GCGGCGGCCGAACTCGCCCGCGTCTGCAAGCCCGGCGGCAGGCTGGCCCTTGCCACCTGGACGCATGATGGGGCCATCGCCGAGATGTTCGGCGTGATGCGCCCGTACATGGCCGCGCCGCCGGCGGTATCGCCGTTTGACTGGGGCCGCCGGGAACGGCTGGAAGCATTGCTGGGCGAGGCGTTCGACCTGACGATAGCGACGGAGACCAGCCACTATGTCGAGACCGGCGGTGAAGCGGCCTGGAACACATTCGTCACCGGCTACGGCCCGACCCGCATGCTGGCCGCCAGCCTGGACGATGACCGGCGAGCGGCGCTGAAACGGGACTTCGTCGCGTTCCATGAGCGGTTCCGCGAAGGTCATGGCATCCACGTCCCGCGTACCTACGTGGTTACCACGGGCATCCGCCGCTAGAAGAACAGGCAACGGGAACGGAAAGCCATCCGGCGCGGTTGAGCGAAGGGTCCGCTTGAAACCACCGGAGGCTTTCCATATCAGCGTCGATTTCCATAGGCGCTAATCATGGATCGCGGATGCCCCATGATTGCCGCTTTAAGCGACAAGTTTTACAGTGACGGGAGTCACATTGGCGCCGCAATCCACACATGCGTCCTCGTCAAACACCCCGCTGCTTGACCATTGGTACTGGGCACCCCTACATTTCAGCAGACACCAGGGTGCCGCTTGCCGTCCATGACGGACAACAGGCCGCCGCACCAGTTATGATGATGAGGTAACATGAGCACCACCAAGATCACCGACGCCAGCTTCGACGCAGACGTTCTCAAGGCGACTGGCCCGGTTCTGGTCGATTTCTGGGCTGAATGGTGCGGACCCTGCAAGCAGATCGCACCGGCCCTGGAAGACCTCGCCACCGAGTTCGGTGAGAAGGTCACCGTTGCGAAGCTGAACATCGACGAAAACCCCAAGATCCCCGGCCAGTTCGGCGTGCGTGGCATCCCCACGCTGATGCTGTTCAAGGACGGCAAGGTCGCGGCCACCAAGATCGGCGCTCTGCCGAAGGGCGCGCTGTTTCAGTGGGTCGAGTCGGTCCTGTAAGATCGGGATATAGTTGTCGCGCCATGGCCCGGAGGCATCAGCCGTTCCGGGCCAGGACGGCTCCCGCGAGATAAAGCGAGCCGCAGATCATCACGCGAGTCGGGCTGGGATCGTGCCGGATCAGGGCATCTAGCGCGGCATCGACGCTTTCCACCGCTTCGGAATCCTCGATTCCGACCAGCCGCGCGGCAGATGCCGCGTCGTCGGGCGACAGCGATGCTTCCTCGCCGGGGATTGCCACGGCGCGTAGTATCGAGGCAAAGCCGCTGAGCGGGCGAAGGAAGTCCTTCGGCTCCTTGGTCGCCAGCATCCCGAAGATCAGCTTGAGCGGCAGTCCGTCGGCTTCGCGCCAGCGCGCGGCTTGAGCGCCCAGGACTTCACCGGCAGAATCGTTATGCCCGCCGTCCAGCCACAAATCCCAGCCAGGCGGCAACCGGTCCACCAACGGACCGCGCGTCAGCCGTTGCAGGCGGCCGGGCCAGCGGACCTCGGACAACCCCTTGTGGACAGCTTCATCCGAAACCGCGATTCCTGGCAGATGGTCCAGGCAGGCCAGCGCCACGCCCGCGTTGACGATCTGGTGCGCGCCGGGCAGAGCTGGCAGCGGCAGGTCCGCCGTCCGCGACGAGCTTTCGAAGCGGAAGCCCTCTCCCTCGGCGAAGGAACGCCATGCTTCGCCAGCTTCGAACAGCGGTGCTCCGATGGCGGCGGCGCGCTCGCGGAACGCGGCGGTCACTTCCGCCGACGATTGCGGCGCCACGACGGACGGAACGCCGGGCCGCATGATGCCGGCCTTCTCTCCCGCGATCGCCGTCAGCGTCTCGCCCAGGAACTGCATGTGGTCGTACGAAATCCGCGTGAGGGCGGTGACCGCCGGGCGCTCGATCACGTTGGTGCTATCCAGGCGCCCGCCCAGGCCCGTTTCCAGCAGGACCACATCGGCGGGAGTGCGCGAGAACGCCAGCAGGGCGGCGGCGGTCGTGATCTCGAAATAGGTGATCGGCTCGCCCCGGTTCGCCTGCTCGCACTCCTCCAGGATTTCCGCCAGATAGTCGTCGTCGATCAACTCTCCCGACAGCCGGATGCGCTCATGGAAGCGGACCAGATGGGGAGAGGTGTAGACGTGAACGCGCTTGCCCGCCGCCTCCAGGAAGGCGCGCAGGAAGGCGATGGTCGATCCCTTGCCGTTGGTGCCCGCGACGTGGACGACCGGCGGCAGCTTGGTGTGCGGGCTGCCGATGGCTTCCAGCATCCGGAAGGTGCGGCCAAGGGATAGATCGATGACCTTGGGATGAAGGTGTTTCAGCCGGTCCAGGACCGGATCGGCACGGTCAGCGGTGGTCGGGGCGGTCACCGGCAGGCTCAAGGGTTTCACCGCTTTGTGTCTGTGCGGAAGTCGGGGTGACAGTCTCGGCTTCGTCCGGGTCGATCAGATCGGCCTCGGACGGCGGCGCCACGGTTTCCGGCTCGGCGGTCGGCAGCGTCACGATCTCGGCGGATGGATTCGGCCGGCCCAGCAGGTCGAGCACCCGGATCAGGGTGGCGCGCAGATCCTTGCGGTGGATGACCATGTCCACCATGCCGTGCTCCATCAGGTATTCGGAGCGCTGGAAGCCTTCCGGCAAGGTCTCGCGGATGGTGTCCTCGATCACGCGGGCGCCGGCAAAGCCGATCTGTGCGCCCTTCTCCGCGATATGCAGGTCGCCCAGCATCGCGAAGGACGCCGTGACGCCGCCCGTGGTCGGGTCGGTCAGGACGACGATGTAGGGAAGTCCCGCTTCCTTGACGAGCTGGACCGCGATCGTGCTGCGCGGCATCTGCATCAGCGACAGGATGCCTTCCTGCATGCGCGCCCCGCCGGACGACGGCACGACGATCAGCGGCGCTTCCTGAAGCACGGCCAGCCGGGCGGCGGCCAGCAGACCCTCGCCCACCGCGATGCCCATGGACCCGCCCATGAAGCCGAAGTCGAAGGCGGCGATGACCGTCTGCATGCCGCCCATCTTGCCGTGGGCGACGCGGATCGCGTCGTTCTTGCCGGTCTTGGCCTGGGCTTCCTTCAGGCGGTCGCTGTAGCGCTTCTGGTCGCGGAAGCGCAGCGGATCGACCGGCACCTTGGGCAGTTCGATGACCTGGAAGTCGTCCTCGTCGAACAGCATCTTCAGCCGGCTTTCGGCATCCAGGCGCATGTGGAAGCCGCAGTGCTGGCAAACGCGCAGGTTGTCTTCCATGTCGCGGTGGAAGATCATCGCCTCGCAGTTGGGGCACTTATGCCAAAGATTGTCCGGCACTTCCTTCTTGGTGTAGAGGGCGCGGATCTTGGGCCGGACAAAATTGGTGAGCCAGTTCATGGGGGCGGGTCTTCGTCGATGTCTTGAGTTCAGCCGCGCGCGGCGCGCACGCCGTCGGCCAGGGTGCGCACGAAGGCCAGTACGTCGTCGACCAGACCGGGTCCAGCCAAGCCGTTCTCGTCCAAGTTGGCAGCGATGCGGTTGACGATGGCGGAACCGACCACCGCGGCATCGGCCAGACGCGCCACAGCGGCGGCTGCATCCGGAGTGGTGATGCCGAAGCCGACGGCGACCGGCAGGTCGGTGTGCCGGCGAAGCCGCTCGACCGCGAAGCTGATGGCGTCCTCGGTCGCGGAACCGGCCCCGGTGATGCCGGCGACGGAGACGTAATAGACGAAGCCGCTGGTGTTCTGAAGCACCGTCGGCATGCGCTTGTCGTCGGTCGTCGGCGTCGCCAGCCGGATGAAGTTGACGCCGGCGTTCAGCGCCG
>DASQKT010000438.1:0-3294 GCA_035630415.1 Skermanella sp. | reverse complement strand
CGGCCCTGAAGGCCGCAGGCAAGAAGGTGGCGCTGGCAACCGTGGTTTCGACCTGGGGTTCTTCGCCCCGGCCGGTCGGCAGCCAACTCGTGGTGGACGACACGGGCGCCATGCAGGGTTCCGTCTCGGGCGGCTGCATCGAGGGCGCCGTCGTCCACGAGGCGATGAAGGTCATGGAAGACGGCGAACCGCGCCTGCTGAGTTTCGGCGTCACCGACGATCAGGCGTGGGAAGTCGGTTTGGCCTGCGGTGGCAAGGTGCAGGTCTATGTCGAGGCGGTGGAATGAAAAACGACCTTCTCCAGCGTCTCGTGACAGCGCGCGCTGAAAAACGGCCGGTGGCGCTGGTTACCGACCTTGGCTCCGGCTTGCAGACGCTGGTCCACGACGGCGCAGATCATGGCGGCTTCGGGCTGGATGACGATGCCAAGGCGGAGGTTCGCAGATTTCTGCGGGAAGACCGCAGCGGCATCGTCGAGGTTGGCGATAGCCAGCTCTTTATCCACGCGTTCAACCCGCCGCTCCGGATCATTATCGTCGGCGCCGTTCATATCGCGCAGGCACTTGCGCCGATCGCATCGATGGCTGGCTATGACGTGGTGGTGGTCGACCCCCGCCGCGCCTTCGCAACCGACGACCGCTTCCCCGGCATCACCATGAACGGCGAGTGGCCGGACGATGCCCTGAAGGAGCTGAACATCGACAGCAGGACGGCCGTGGTCACCCTGACCCACGACCCGAAACTGGACGATCCGGCGCTCCACGTGGCGCTGCGGTCGAAGGCGTTCTATGTCGGGTCGCTGGGCAGTAGGAAGACCCACGGCAAGCGGGTGGACCGGTTGCGGGAAGAAGGCTTCACCGAGTCCGAGATCGGCCGCATCCATGCGCCGGTAGGCCTGTCGATCGGGGCGGTATCCCCTGCCGAGATTGCACTGTCGATCATGGCCCAGATCACCCATGTCCTGCACCGGGACCCGCCCGACAAAGCGGCGGCGGCCTGATCCCATGCGCTTCGGCCCCGTTGCTCCCGAGGATGCCGTCGGCGCAATCCTGGTGCATTCCATTCGGCTGAAGGGATTGGCCTTCAAGAAGGGCCGGGTCCTCAGCGCCGACGATGTCGCGGCATTGAAGGCGGCAGGCATCGACCGCGTGACGGCGGCCTGTCTGGATGCCGGCGATGTTGGCGAGGATGCCGCCGCGTCCCGTATCGCCAAGGCGGTAGCGGGTTCCGGTCTGACGACTAGCGCCGCTTTCACGGGGCGGGTCAACCTGTTCGCATCGGCACGCGGGCTTTGCGTGGTCGATGTCGAGCGGCTCAACCGCCTCAATCTGATCGACGAGTCGGCGACCGTCGCCACCCTGCCCGCCTTCGCTCCGGTCGAGCCGAGGCAGATGGTGGCGACCATCAAGATCATCCCCTTCGCGGCACCCGAATCTGTCGTCGCGGCGGCGGAGACCCTGGCTGCCGAAGGCGAGGCCTTGATCCGGGTCGCCGAATTCCAGCCGCTCCGGACGGTGCTGATCCAGACGCGGCTGGCCGGCACGAAGGAGTCCGTACTGGACAAGACGGTCGGCGTCACCCGCGACCGTCTGACCGCGCTGGGCGGCGAATTGACCGACGAGGTGCGGGTAGACCATACGGAAGGCGCCGTTGCCGACGCCATCGCCTCCGCTTGCGTCTCCAAGCCTGACCTGCTGCTCATAGCGGGAGCCTCCGCCATCACCGACCGGCGAGATGTGCTGCCGGCCGGGATCGAGCACGCGGGCGGCGTGGTCGATCATTTTGGCATGCCGGTCGATCCCGGCAATCTGCTGCTGCTGGCAAGGCTCGGCGACATGCCGGTGCTGGGTCTGCCCGGCTGTGCCAGGTCACCGAAGCTGAACGGCTTCGACTGGGTGCTTCAGCGGATCGCGGCCGGCGTGCCGGTGACACGGCGGGACATCATGATGATGGGAGCCGGCGGTCTGCTGACGGAGATCCCGACGCGCCCTCTCCCCCGAGCCTCAGCCACGGAAACGGAGCCGGTCATGCTGCGGGCACCGCGTATCGCAGCCCTGATCCTAGCGGCTGGACAGTCGCGCCGGATGGGTGCCCTGAACAAGATGATCGCCGAAGTGGACGGCAAGCCGATGGTCGCCCATGCGCTGGCCGCCGTGACCGCGTCCCAAGCCGGGCCAGTGGTGGTCGTCACGGGTCATGAGCCGGATGCGGTGCGCGCGGCACTGGCCGGACATGAGATCAGCTTCGTCCATAACCCGCACTATGCGGACGGTCTCAGCACATCGCTGCGGGCGGGATTGGCGGCGCTGCCCGCCGATATCGACGGCGTCTTGGTGTGCCTTGGGGACATGCCGAGGGTTGGGCCGGAGACGCTCAACCGGCTGATCGCGGCGTACAATCCGGTTGAAGGCCGTGCGATCTGCGTGCCGACGGTGGACGGCAAGCGCGGCAACCCGGTGCTCTGGGACAAACGCTTCTTCGCGGAGATGAAGGACTTGGCCGGCGACGTCGGCGCCCGCCACCTGATCGGCGCCCACGCGGATCAAGTCTGCGAGGTTCCGATGGAAGGCAACGGCGCCCTGCTGGACATCGATACGCCGGAGGCGTTACGGGCGCTGGGGGCTTAACCGGCTTTCCGCCGAACCAGCTCCAGCCAGTTCCGCGCAAGCTCCCGTGCGAAGGCGGCAGCTTCAGGCAAGTACCGCTCGACCTGCACGTCCATCTCCCGACCTATCGCAACGATCTCATCCGGCGTCACGCCTTCGGCGCGACGCACCCAGTCCTGAACAATGTCGGCGTTGACCTCGGGGTGAAACTGAAGCCCGTACTGGCACTCGCCAATCCGGAACGCCTGATTGGCGCAATCCGGACCGGTCGCAAGCAGCACGGCGTCCTTCGGCAAATCGAAGGTATCGTAGTGCCACTGCATGATGTGACGCACGGGACCGAACGATCCCATCACAGGATCTTCGGCGCCGGCAGCCGTCGTTTCCACCGGCTTAAAGCCGCGTTCCATCAGGCTGTGCTTGTAGACCCGCTCACCATGGGCACGGGCGAGAAGCTGAGCGCCAAGGCAGATGCCCAGGATCGGCTTATCCGCGTCGGCGAAGCCGCGCATCAGGTCGAGCAGGCGCGGGATATACGGGCTGGTCGCGTCGTCCGCCGCCGATTGCGGACCACCCAGCACGACGGCGCCGTCAAAGCCTGCCGCATCGCCTGGCAGCGCATCGCCCTCGGGCGGCGTGACGGTGACGAGCTCGGCGCCGAATTCAGTCAGGTAGTCTCCGAGCAGGC
>DASQKT010000437.1:0-3103 GCA_035630415.1 Skermanella sp. | reverse complement strand
ACAAGCTCTACCAGTTCTTCCGCTTCGACCTGCTGCCGCTGGCGCAGGCCGAGATCGGCGCGAAACGGAACGGGCAGGATGTCCATGCCCTGGTAACCGCCGTGGCTCCCATCGCCGAGATCTGGCACTGGGCGATGATGTGGAGCGCCTTCCTGTTCCCGGTATTGTTCTGGCTGGCGCGCCGTCCGGTCGACGCGGCGCTGGCGGCTTTCGTGCCAGTCGCCTATTTCGGCGCGATCACCGCCGTCTTCTTCGGGGAAGCCCGGTTCAACCTGCCGCTGCTGCCGCTCTACCCCGTGCTGGCGGTCTGCATCGTCGGCGGCTTCCTTCAGCGTGTCCGGTGGCCTATGGTGGGCCACCGGAGGAGAGCATGACGGCATATCAGACTGAAGAGACAACCGGCAGCGCCTTCCCCCGCGCCGCCGTGATTGGCGGCGGTCCGGCAGGGCTGATGGCGGCCGAGGTCATGGCGAAGGCCGGGCTCAAGGTAGACATCTACGACGCGATGCCGTCGGTCGGGCGCAAGTTCCTGCTGGCCGGACGCGGCGGGCTGAACCTGACGCATTCGGAACCGCTGGAGCGGTTCGTCACCCGCTACGGCGAGCGGGCTGCCGTGGTGTCGTCCTGGCTGGAGCGTTTCTCGCCCGACGACATGAAGGCCTGGGCGGCAGGCTTGGGGATCGAGACGTTCGTCGGCAGCAGCGGCCGGGTGTTTCCCGTCCAGATGAAAGCGTCGCCCTTGCTGCGCGCGTGGCTGCGGCAACTCGACGGACTGGGTGTCACGCTCCACACCCGGCATCGCTGGATCGGCTTCGACGGCGCCGGCAAGCCGCTGGTAAGGAACGCCACCGGAGACACGATCACAGTTGCCGCCGGTGCTACGGTGCTGGCGCTGGGTGGCGCCAGCTGGCCGAAGCTCGGTTCCGACGGAAGCTGGACCGGCATCCTGGCGGAGCACGGCATCGCAGTACGCCCGCTGCGGCCCGCGAACTGCGGCTTCACCGTGGCTTGGGACGAAGGCTTCATCGCCAAGCACGAAGGCGAACCGCTGAAGAACCTCGCCCTCAGCTTCGGCGGGACGACGGTGCGCGGCGAACTGATGCTGACCAGGAGCGGCATCGAAGGCGGCGGCGTCTATGCGCTCAGCGCCGCCCTGCGGGACGCGATCGAGCGCGACGGCGAGGCGGTGCTGACCCTGGATCTCCGGCCCCAGCTCTCGGGCAAGCAGGTGCGGGACCGGCTGCGCCGTCCGCGCGGCTCGGAATCCTTCTCCAACTGGCTGCGGAAGTCAGTAAATTTGACAGGTCCCCTGCCCGGCCTCGTCCGGGGCGTCGCTGGATCTTCCACCGAGCCGTCGCGGATAGCACCGCTGATCAAGGCGCTGCCCCTTCGCCTGACCGGCTGTCGGCCGATCGAACGGGCGATTTCGACCGCCGGCGGGGTCGATCTGGACGAACTGACACCGGATCTGATGCTGAAACGCCTGCCGGGCGTGTTCGTGGCTGGGGAAATGCTGGACTGGGAAGCGCCGACCGGCGGCTATCTGCTTCAGGGCGCCTTCGCCAGCGGGCTGATCGCGGGGCTTGGGGCGGCGGATCTGTCACGATCCTTTACACTTCCTCATCGGGAACTTGTGTAGAGTTCGCCAACCTCTTGATTTTAAACGAGTTTCCCTCCTTGGCACAACGGTTGCTTACTTCTCAGGGCAAATCGCACCTGTGCGACCTGGAGGATCGAATGAAGAGCATCATCAACAAGACCCTGACAGTGGCCGCCGTCGGCGCTGTCATGGCGCTGGGCATGGGTCAGGCCATGGCGGCCCCGACGCCGGTTGCCGGCGTCATCGTCGGCGGCCCCGGCGAGACCACGTTCAAGTTCTCGAACCTGACGGAAAGCTTCGTCGACAGCGTCGGCGACAACCTGTTCGGCTTCGGCCGCGTCACCCAGATCAACGACCTGAACGAAGGCGCCTTCTGCGCCAGCGGCGGCTCCTGCGAACTGACATATACGTTCCGCGACTACACCGTGACGGAATTCGCCCCCGCCGGCGCCGTCAGCACGGCCGTCTTCTCCGGCGGTATCATCGACTTCTTCCTGGACGACAGCCCCGACAGCAATCTGGCGACCACCACCGGCTTCAGCGATGGGACGCCCTGGCTGTCGCTGGTCGGGTTCGAGAGCGAAGAGACCTCCGGCCCGAATGCCGGTTCGACCGGCACTCTCTTCAGCTCCGGCGCGTCGTTCAACAACTCCGACCTGATCCGCGGCTTCGGCGCCGGCAACCTGTCGATCACCGGCGGCGCCGCCGCCGACTACTTCGGTCTCGAAAACATCGTGACCCTCAGCAGCAGCTTCCAGCCCTCCCCGGCTGGCTGGGTCCTGCCGCTGTCCGGCACCGCCGAGTTGCAGGTGACCGCCGACGTCACTCCCCCCACGGAAGTCCCCGAGCCCGCAACCCTCGCCCTGCTGGGCGCCGGTCTGCTGGGTCTGGGGGCAGCCGCCCGGTCGCGCAAGCAGCGCGGCTAAGGTTGTTAGCTGATGGTGGGGCTTCCCACCATCAGCCTTCCGCTAAGCTCTGAAGAATTGCGGCTGCGATACCCTGAGGGTTTCGCAGTATTTCGTCGTTCCAAAACCGGACCACCCGCCAGCCCTGGCTTTGCAGCCAGTTGGTTCGTCGTTGGTCATCCGGGTTGTCAGCGTGCTGACCACCGTCGGCTTCGATGATAAGCATATGTTCGAAGCAGGCGAAATCAGCGATGTACGAGCCGATTGGGTACTGACGGCGGAACTTGTGCCCACCTAGACGGCGATCACGCAGGAGTGACCACAAGCGTCTTTCTGCATCGGTTGAGTTGACTCGCAGTTCACGGGCACGAGGGCTTGGCATGCAGGGGTGTTTAGCATAGGGAACGTGCTCCCTCACCCTCCCCCCGCTGCGCGGCGGGCCCCTCCCTCTCCCTCCGGGCTAATCTGTCAACAGATCGCTTTGGTGCGACAGGTTGACTCGGGTTTGTCGGTGGGGTTGCGCCGCTTGGCGGATATGTGATTCTGTTCGTGACGTTCTCAGGCGGAGGGCGTCACGAATGGACATTCAGGTTGATAT
>DASQKT010000436.1:0-3115 GCA_035630415.1 Skermanella sp. | reverse complement strand
CAGATGAGGAAACCGAGCGCCACAGCAATGCAGGAGATGGCGAACAGCGTCGCGCGCGTCCCCTGCGCCTGCACGTTGAAACCGAGCACGTCCTTGAAGTCGGTCAGGCCGTTGTTGCCGCCGAAGCCCATCTCGTTGCGGAAGAAGGCCAGCATCAGGGCGAAGACCATCGCCTGCGTGATAATCGAAAAATAGACGCCGGTGATGCGGGAGCGGAAGGCCAGCCAGCCCAGGACGTAGGCCAGCAATGCCGGGACCGCCATCACCATCAGCGCCGCGAACCAGAACTGGTCGAAGCCCCACCAGTACCAGGGCAGTTCGGTCCAGTTGAGGAAGACCATGAAGTCGGGCAGGTCGGGATTGCCATAGACTCCGCGCGTTCCGATCTGGCGCATCAGGTACATGCCCATGCAGTAGCCGCCCAGCGCGAAGAACGCGCCGTGGCCCAGGCTCAAGGCCCCCGCATAGCCCCAGATCAGGTCGAGGCTGAGCGCCAGCATCGCGAAGCACAGGTACTTGCCGAGCAAGCTCAGCATGTATGTCGGAACGTGGAACGGACTTTCCGGCGGCAGCGTCAGGTTGAGCACCGGCACCAGGACGATCGTCAGCACCAGCAGGATCAGGAAGACCTGCCAGCCCCGGCGGGACTCCAGGCTTGCGAGGCGGGACATCAGCAGCATGGTATCAAGCCTCCGCGGCCCGGCCCTTGAGCGCGAACAATCCGCGCGGCCGCTTCTGGATGAACAGGATGATGAAAACCAGGATCAGGATCTTGCCGAGCATGGCCCCGGCATAGGGTTCCAGGAACTTGTTGAAGATGCCGAGCGTCATCGCTCCGGCCAGAACGCCCCACAGGCTGCCGACCCCGCCGAACACCACGACCATGAAACTGTCCACGATATAGCCCTGGCCCAGGTTGGGGCTGACGTTGCCGACCTGGCTGAGCGCCACGCCCGCGACGCCGGCGATGCCGGAGCCGAGGCCGAAGGTCATCGCATCGACCCAGCCGGTGCGGATGCCCATGGCCGACGCCATGCTGCGGTTCTGGGTCACGGCGCGCATCTGGAGGCCGAAGGGGGTGTAGCGCAGCAACGCCGCCAGACCCGCCAGCACCATGATCGCGAAGACGATGATGGCGATGCGGTTATAGGTCAGGACCATGCCGGGCATTGCCTCGACGGCGCCGGTCATCCAGCCGGGGTTGGAGACTTCCTTGTTGGGAGCGCCGAAGATCGCGCGGACCAGTTGCTGAAGCATCAGGCTGATGCCCCAGGTCGCCAGCAGCGTTTCCAGCGGACGGCCGTAGAGGAACCGGATGATGCCGCGTTCCATCGCGACGCCGACGGCGCCGGCGACCAGGAAGGCGGCGGGGATCGATATGATCAGATAAAGGCCGAAGAAATCCGCCGGGATGTATTCGCGGAAGGCCTGCTGCACGACGACGGTGGTATAGGCGCCCAGCATGATCATCTCGCCATGTGCCATGTTGATGACGCCCATCACGCCGAAGGTGATGGCAAGGCCGATGGCGGCCAGCAGCAGGACGGAGCCCAGGCTGATGCCCTGGAACAGGTTCAGCGCCAGCTCGGTCAGCATCAGCCGCGTGTCGATGCGCCCCAGCAACTCGAATGCTGCGGCGCGAATCTGCGGGTCGGGTTCCGCGAAGGTACCGTCGGGTCTGGTGATGGTCAGCGGCGTGACCAGCGCCCGGACCTCTGGCGTCAGGCGGCTTGACAGGTCCCTGATCGCGGTCAGGCGCTCTCCGGGGTCGGCGCTGCTCAGGCTCAGCTTGGCCAGCGTCAGCGTCAGGGCGGCGCGGACGTCCTCGACCTGCTCGCGGGCGAGAGCGTCGCGGAGGAGGGGGACGGTATCGGGGCTTTCCGAGCGGACCATGGTCTCGGCGGCGGCAAGGCGCTTGGCCGGATCGGGATCGCTGATCTGGAGCCGGCCGACCGCTGCGCCGACGGCGGTCCTGATCGCGTTGTTCGCGTTGATGCGGGTCAGGTCGCGGCTGGTGGCGGGTCCCAGCGCCTCGCCGGTCGCGGCGTCGGTCAGGGTAATGTCGCGCCCGCCGCTGCCGACCACCAGCCGGCCATCGGCCTTGCGGGTGTAAAGCTGGTTGTCAGCCATCGCTTGCAGCACCGGAATGGCGCGGCTGTCGCCCAGCCTTCCCAATGCCTCGATCGCGGCCGCCTTCTCGGCGAACCCCGGCGCTGCCAGACCCGCGATCGCGTCGGTATACGCATCGGCCCTCGCGGTCGAGGCCGCGAAGGCGCCTAGCGTGATGCCGCAGACGACGAGGCCCGCAATCATGAACGCGGCCATGAAAGCGTCGCGAAGGCTGTGCCAAACGCGTCCGGCTTTCGATGGGCTGGAATGTGACTCGGTCAAAGCGCTTTTCCCCCGGAACGACCCGGTTACGACCACGCCCTTCCCACGGCATCAGCCGTGGGAAGGGCGGAGGAGATGTGGAGTTACTTCGCGTAGGCGCCGAACTTCGGCTCAGTGCAGTTGCCGCAGACCCAGGGGAAGGTCCAGTCGGCGGTCAGCTTGGCGGACTCGGGGATATAGGGGCTCCAGGCGGCGCCCTTGATCGCGTCGTCGGTCTGGGACACGACCGAGAACTGGCCGTCGGACTGAATCTCGCCGATCATGACCGGCTTCGAGAGGTGATGGTTGGTGTTCATCACGACATCGTAGCCACTGGGGCTGCGCACCTTCTGACCGTACATGGCCTGCCGGACGGCGTTGACGTCGGTCGTTCCGGCCTGGAGGACCGCCTGGGTCCACATCTTGAAGCCGATATAGTGGGCTTCCATCGGGTCGTTGGTGACGCGCTTGGGGTTCTTGGTGAAGGCGTGCCACTGCTTGATGAAGGCGGCGTTCTCGGGCGTATCGACCGACATGAAGTAGTTCCAGGCGGCAAGGTGGCCGACCAGATTGGACGTGTCGATGCCGGCCAGTTCTTCCTCAACGACCGAGAAGGCAACGACCGGGATGTCGGTCGCCTTGATGCCCTGGTTTGCCAGTTCCTTATAGAACGGCACGTTGGCGTCGCCGTTGATGGTGGAGACGACGGCGGTCTTCTTGCCGGCGGATGCGAACTTCTTGATAT
>DASQKT010000435.1:0-2975 GCA_035630415.1 Skermanella sp. | reverse complement strand
AAGGTCTTCATGGCGCTGCCCTTCGTGTTCACCTTCATGCTGGCCAGCTTCCCGGCCGGTCTGGTGATCTACTGGGCCTGGAACAACTCGCTGTCGATCCTCCAGCAATGGCTGATCATGCGGCGAATGGGCGTCAAGGTTTAAGCCGGACCGTTCACCGACAGCGCCGCCACGGGAAACCGCGGCGGCGCTTGTCGTTTCAGCTACTAGAGAGATGAGCCCCGGAGAAATGAGACCATGAGCGACAGCGTAGCCGGCCAGATCATCCCGACATTGATGCCCGAACAGGACGAGGCCGGCATGGAGCGGGGCCGGCTGCTGTTCGCCCAGGAATGCAACTTCATCTGGGGCGCCGCCGATCAGGCCAACCTGCCGGAAGCGTCCCTGCCGGAGATCGCCTTCGCCGGCCGCTCCAACGTCGGCAAGTCCAGCCTCGTCAACGCGCTGACGGGGCGGAAGACGCTGGCCCGCACGTCGAACACGCCGGGCCGCACGCAGCAGCTCAACTTCTTCGATCTGGGCGGCAGGCTGATCCTGGTCGATCTGCCCGGCTACGGCTATGCCAAGGAATCGAAGACCAAGGTCAACGCCTGGACGAAGCTGGTGAAGGATTACCTGCGCGGCCGGGTGACGCTGCGCCGGATCTGCCTGCTGATCGACGGCCGCCACGGGCTGAAGCCCAACGATATCGAGATCATGGACATGCTGGACAAATCGGCCGTGCCGTACCAGATCGTCCTGACCAAGATGGACAAGGTCAAGAAGGCCGATCAGGCCGAAGTTCGGGAAAAGACCGCCGCAGGCCTGAAGAAGCACGCCGCCGCCCATCCGGAGGTCGCCTTCACCAGTGCCGAGGACGGGACCGGCGTTGCGGAACTCCGCGCCAGTCTGGCGACGCTGGCGGACTCCTGAGGCGCCTTCGGCGGGAAACCGGATTCGACGCCGGATACGGAGTGTTGCGGTTGAATCACTTGCATTGGGAAACGCGTCTGTCGCAAAACCGGGCCTAGCAGGCACCGCCCCTTTGACTTAGAGTCCCGCGCCATGAGCGAACCGAACGACACCCCCGCCACGCCCCAGCTTACCCGCGAGGAATGGCTCGCCAAGGCCCGGACGCTGTCCGAAGCCCTTCCCTATATGCGCCGGTATTCCGGCCGTACCTTCGTGATCAAGTACGGTGGTCACGCGATGGGCGACGAGTCGCTGGGCGAGCTGTTCGCGCGCGACGTCGTGCTGCTGAAGCAGGTCGGCATCAACCCCGTGGTCGTCCACGGCGGCGGACCGCAGATCGGCGCGATGCTCGACCGACTGAAGATCAAAAGCTCGTTCGTCGATGGGCTGCGGGTGACCGACAAGGAAACCGTCGATATCGTTGAGATGGTCCTGTCCGGCTCGATCAACAAGCAGATCGTCTCCGCCATCAATAACCAGGGCGGCAAGGCCGTGGGCCTGTCCGGCAAGGATGCCAACCTGATCAGTGCCCGCAAGCTGCGCCGCACCCAGCGGGACACCGACAGCAATATAGAGAAGATCCTGGACCTCGGATTCGTCGGCGAGCCGTATCAGGTCAACCCGCAGATCCTCGAGACCTTCGAGAAGTCTGACATCATCCCCGTGATCGCCCCGATCGGTGTGGGTCGCAACGGCGAGACCTACAACATCAACGCCGACACCGCCGCCGGCGCGGTGGCGGCAGCACTAGGCGCCACCCGCCTGTTCCTGCTGACGGACGTCGCCGGCGTGCTGGACAAGCAGAAGAACCTGATTTCCGACATGTCGCTGGAAGCCGCGCGCGGCTACATGACCGACGGCACCATCAGCGGCGGCATGATCCCGAAGATCGAGACCTGCATCTCAGCGGTGGAACAGGGCGTGGACGCCGCCGTCATCCTGGACGGCCGCGTCCCCCATGCCCTGCTGCTGGAAATCTTCACCGAAGGCGGCGCCGGCACGCTGATCGGCCGGGAGTAGGCGGGGAACGGTCCGGGAGCTTCAGGCGCCGCTCAGCGCGGCGCCTGGTTCTGGATCGCGCGCTCGAGGATATCGCGGACGACCGCGTCCTCGCTCCGCTTGGTCGCCATGGCGGTGCCGCGCACGATGGCGTCGGTCAGGTCCATGGCGCGGGTCAGGTCCACCCGCCAGTCGCCGCCCTCGCGGACGAAATCCGCCGGGACCATGACGGGGCGCTGGTTCACGACCAGCGTACCGCTGGCGCGGTCGCCGCGCACTGATACCTTTTCCATACCCGCCTGGGTGATGACGTTGGGGCCGAGCCAGTTGTTCTGAAGCCCGAACTCGACGATCTGCGCCGGGGTCATCCGCTTCAGGTCCGCCGGCTTCAGGAAGCGCTGGAGCCCCATGGCGCCGAACTTCTCCGATGGCGGCAGACCGGTGATGTCGCCGCTGAGCGCTGCCTTGCGCGTCCGCTCGACGCGGGCGATGCTGTCCCTGGACAGCAGTTCCAGCACGCTCCGGCCATCCTTCGCCAGCAATGCCTGCCGGGCCGCGATGAAGGTTTCCCCCACCGCCGCCACATCCTGGCCAGCCGCGACCTGCGCGCTGGCCGGGGCTCCGTCGGGAAGCCCGGCGCTCAGTCCCGCCCCTGCAAGGATCAATACGCCCAGTGCCGCATTGCGCATCGCCGCCACAGTCTTCATTCCGCTCATATCCGTCAAAACCGCCGAAGCGGCGATAAGTTGAATAGCCTGACGATGATACATGATTACGGCGCGATAGAGGCGCAATGCCGGTGATAGAGAGACTTGCCGGATTGCATGCGTCACGCCATTGTCATCCCATGACCCAGACCGATAGCCATACGCGCCAGCCCACGTCGCTTTCGTCGATCAAGGTGTGGATCTTCGATCTCGACAATACGCTTTACCCGGCGGCCAGCAACCTGTTCAGCCAGATCGACCAGCGGATGACGGAGTTCATCGGCGAGCGGTTCGACCTGCCCTGGGACGAGGCGCGGC
>DASQKT010000434.1:0-5451 GCA_035630415.1 Skermanella sp. | reverse complement strand
GACGCGCTTGTCGGCGCTGGCTTTATTCGTGCGCATCGTCAATCAGCTCAACGAGTGGATCGGGCGCACGGTTTCGTGGCTGACCCTTGGCGTCGTCCTGGTCTGCTTTTCCGTCGTGGTGCTGCGCTACGCCTTCAACATCGGGTTCGTGTGGATGCAGGACATCTATGTCTGGTTCCACGCCATAGCCTTCACCCTGGGCGCGGGCTATGCCCTGCTGCACGACCACCATGTCCGGGTCGATATCTTCTACCGGCCGGCCAGCGAGCGCTACAAGGCCTGGCTCAACCTCCTCGGCGTCCTGCTGCTTTTGCTGCCCTTCGTGACGATCCTCGTCTACTGGGGCTGGGGTTATGTCGTGCGGTCCTGGATGCTTCAGGAGCGGTCGCAGAACGTCGGAGGCATGCATGGCCTCTATGTCATCAAAAGCTGCCTGATCGCCTTCGCCGTCCTCGTCGGGCTCCAGGGCCTCTCGATCGCGGCGCGCAGCATATTGATCCTCACCGGCAACAAGACGCTCCTGTCGCCGCGCGATCTTCCGCCCGCCGAAAACATGGCCGAAAACCTGGAAGGGGCCTGATCCCGTGGACAGCATCCTGATCGGCGAGGCGCTGAGCGTCGCCATGTTCTTCGGCGTCGTCGCGGTCCTCATGCTGGGATTTCCCGTTGCCTTCACGCTTGCGGGCACATCCTTGATCTTTGCCGGCATCGGCTGGCAGTTCGATGCCTTCAACCCAGCGCTGTTCGGCACCCTGGTTTCGCGCTACGTGGGCGCCATGGTCAACGAGGTGCTGGTGGCCGTTCCGCTGTTCGTCTTCATGGGCGTAATGCTGGAGCGGTCCCGGATCGCGGAACAACTCCTGGTGACGATGGCGCAGCTCTTCGGCAGTCTGCGCGGAGGCCTTGGTCTGTCGGTCATCATGGTCGGCGCGTTGCTGGCCGCCTCGACCGGCATCGTCGGCGCCACTGTCGTGACCATGGGGCTGCTGAGCCTGCCCGCCATGCTGAAGGCCGGCTACGATCCGAAACTCGCTTGCGGCATCATCTGCGCCTCCGGCACGCTCGGCCAGATCATCCCGCCCTCGACCGTCCTGATCTTCATGGGCGACATCCTCCAGGGAGCCAACGCCCAGGCTCAGATGGCGCTCGGCAACTTCGCCCCCAACCCGGTTTCCGTCGGCGACCTCTTCGTCGGCGCCTTCATCCCCGGCTTCATCCTGGTCGGCCTTTACATGGGCTGGACCATCCTGGTCGCGATCTTGCGGCCGCAGGCCGCTCCGGCGCTGGAGATGACGGCCGAGGAGCGCCGCGACCTGCCCAAGAACGTCGTCGTGGCGCTTGTTCCGGCACTGGCCTTGATCGTCGCGGTGCTGGGCTCCATCCTTGCCGGCATCGCCACTCCTACCGAATCGGCATCGGTCGGCGCCGTCGGAGCGATGCTGCTGGCCGCCATCAGGCGGCAGTTCAGCTACGCGATCTTGCGGCATGTCATGATGTCGACCATGCAGATCACGTCCATGGTGTTCGTGATCCTGTTCGGCGCCTCCATGTTCGCGTTGGTCTTCCGGACCCTGGGAGGAGACGCCCTGCTGGAGGAGTTCCTGACGGCACTGCCGGGAGGCGCCACCGGGGCGATGCTCTTCGTGATGTTCCTGATGTTCGTCCTGGGTTTCATCCTGGATACGTTCGAGATAATCTTCATAGTGATGCCGTTGACGGCGCCGATCCTGTTGCAGATGGGGATCGATCCGGTCTGGCTCGGCGTCATGGTCGGCATCAATCTTCAGACCAGCTTCCTGACCCCGCCGGTCGGCTTCTCCCTGTTCTACCTGCGAAGCGTTGCGCCGGCGTCGATCGGGACCAACCAGATCTACCGGGGCGTCGTTCCTTTCGTGGCTCTTCAGATGGCAGGCTTGGCCCTGGTTTGGATATTCCCTCAACTCGCCACGTGGTTGCCGGCGCTCGTGTTCAAGTAAGTGGTCAGACCCGGCGGAGGGCCACGATTGGGTCCAGCCGGGAGGCCTGCCATGCCGGATAAAGTCCGAAGGTAACTCCGATCAACCCCGCTCCCAGGAACGCTCCCAATGCCGTCAGCGGATCGATCCTGGGGGCGATCTGAGTCAGGGCGTCGACGGCCAAGACACCGCCGAAGCCCAGCAGGACGCCCAGCAAGCCGCTAACCAGCGCCAACGCCGCCGCTTCGATCAAAAACTGCGATAGGATGTCCCGGCGACCAGCGCCGACCGCCAGACGGAGGCCGATTTCGGCGGTCCGCTCGGTTACCGAGACCAACATGATGTTCATGATGCCGATCCCGGCAATCAGTAGCGACAACGCCGCGATCCCGACCAGCAATGCCGTCAGGATGCGGGCCGAGGCGGCGCGAGCCTCGGCTACTTCCGACAGGTTCCGGATATCGAAGTCGTCCGGCTCCTCCGGCATCAGCCTGTGGCGCTGACGGAGCAGTTCGCGGACTTCCTCGGTCGTGGTCCGGAGACTGCCGGCGTCATGGGCCTGGATCATGATCGAGTTCACCGCGCCCGCGAAGACGACCGACGGGTTGGCCTTGACCTGCTCGACCTTCTGGAAGCCGGTCTTACCGCTGCCGTCGAAACGTTTTTTGCCGGTGATAGCGCTGGTGGACTGGACCTTGGGAGCGGGCTTGTTGTTGAGCCGCATGCGGGCTGTCGCCAGCGGCACGTAGACGACATCGTCCTGGTCCCAACCCTGGGTAGATTGCCCTTTGGGGGCAAGCACCCCGATCACCTGAAATGGCACGTTGCGCAGCCTGATGACTTGGCCAACCGGGTCCTCTCCCGGTTCGAACAGCCGTTTCACGACCGTCTGGCCCAGCAGCGCCACCTTGGCGACCGAGGCATTGTCTTCGTCGGTAATCAGCCGGCCAGAAACCGCAGGCCATGCCCGGACCTCCATGAACCCTGCCGTGACGCCGTGCATCCGCGACCAGGAGTTGCGGTTGCCATTGATCGCCTGACCACTGCCCCACCACGTGGCGCCGACTTCGCGGACCGACGGAAGCTGCGCGCGGATGGCGGCTGCATCGTCCTCCATCAGCAGGACGTTGGTATCGCCGCTGAGGCGGACGCCACCGGAACCGGTCCTCTGACCAGCCACCACCATCATGACGTTGGCGCCCAGGTTCTGGATCTGGTCGATCACCTGTTTCTGGGTCGCGGTGCCGATGGCAACCATCAGAATCACCGCCGCGATGCCGACTGCGATCCCGGTCATCGTCAGGATGCTGCGGAGACGGTGCAGCCAGAGGGCACGGATGGCGGTGCGCAGGGCCATCATCATGCGGCACTGTCCTCCATCACCTGCCCGTCGCGAAAGGCGATCCGGCGCTTGGCGTGCTCGGCGACACCCCGGTCGTGGGTGACCAGAACGACGGTGCGTCCCTCGTCGTTGAGAGACTGGAACAGCGCCATGATCTCCGCCCCGGTCGCCTGATCCAGCGCTCCGGTCGGTTCGTCCGCCAGCAGGATACGCGGATCGTTGACAAGGGAACGGGCGATGGCGACGCGCTGCTGTTGCCCGCCGGAGAGTTCGGCGTGCCGGTGATGTGCGCGGTCCGCAAGACCGACGGCGGCCAGATGATGCATCGC
Organism: Skermanella sp.; assembly: GCA_035630415.1. GTDB lineage: Bacteria > Pseudomonadota > Alphaproteobacteria > Azospirillales > Azospirillaceae > Skermanella. Next base: position 1,825 of record DASQKT010000434.1, on the reverse strand, counting down.
CCGCTCCCGCCGCTCCCGAGCGCCCACGGCGGCGTAGGTCAGTGGCAGCTCGACGTTCTCCAGTGCGGTATGCGTCGGTAGCAGATGGAAGCTTTGGAAGACGAAGCCGAGCTTACCATTGCGGATTCTGGCCCGTTGCTGCTCCGGCAACCGCCCTACCTCTTCGCCATCCAGCAGGTACTGGCCGCCGCTGGGCGTGTCGAGGCAGCCCAGGATGTTCATGAAGGTGGACTTGCCGGAGCCCGACGGACCCATCACGGCGACATAGTCGCCGGCATCAATCGTCAGGTCGATGCCCCTGAGTGCGTGGACCGTCTGGCCGGCCATGCTGTATTGCTTTTTGAGACCGATCGCTTCGAGGAGCGCGCTCACGTCCCGGCTCCGCCAGCGGACGGCTTGCGACCGACGACGACCTGCTGGCCTTCGGTCAGCGTACCGCCGGCGATCTCGCTGAAACCCGTATCCGCGATTCCGACTTTCACCGGGACCGCCGTGAACATGCCCTTGGCGTCGAGCACATACACTTCGCTCTCACCGTTCCGCCTGGGGGTTGGAGTCGGGGAAGGGGACATCGGCGTCGGGCGGAATCGCAGGGCGGCGGAGGGGACCCGCAGCACGTCGCGGTGTTCCGTCACCTTGATATCGACCATGGCCGTCATGCCCGGATAGAGCTGCAAGGTGTCATTGCCGGCTGTAATGACGACAACATATGTCACTACGTTCTGGATGACCTGCGGCGCCTTCCTGACCTGTGCCACGGTGCCGGAGAACTCCATGCCGGGGAAAGCGGCGACGGTGAAGCTGACGGACTGGCCGGGCTGGACGGCGCCGATATCGGCTTCGTCGACGAAAGTCTCCACCTGAAGCCGTCGCAGGTCGCGGGCGATGGTGTAGAGGACGGGAGCTTCCAGGCTTGCCGCGACGGTCTGACCGACATCGACGTTCCGCTCGATCACCACGCCGTCGATCGGCGAGCGGATCACCGTCCGGTCCAGATCGACCTGCGCCTGAGCCAGCGCCGCGACCCGCTGCTGAAGCGTGGCTTCCGCCACCAAAACTTGGGCTTCGGCGGCGCTGACCGAAGCGTCGGCTCCCTGGATTACGGTGATCTGGGCGTTCTGCTCAGCCTGAGCCGCCGCCAGGGCAGCCTGAGCCTGATCGAAGGCGCTGGTAACCCGCTCCCGCTCCGCCACCGCGACATAGTCGGCCCGGCCGGACGCCGAGGCCCGCTGCAACTCACGTTTCGCCTGATCGGAGACCGATTGGGCGCTTCGGACCTTGGCTTCCAGGACTTGGCGGGTGGCTCGTGCGTTCTCGGCGTCCGCACGTGCCCGCGCCAATTGCGCCTTGGCGGCGGAGATGCCGGAGGCGGCGACGTCGCGCTGGGCGGTCGCCTCTGCCACTTGGGCGGCGAAACCCTCGGGAGCGATCTGGGCAACGACCTGATCCTGACGGACCACTGAGTTGAAGTCGGCATCGAGCGAGAGAATGCGTCCCGAGACGGCAGAACCGACTTGGACCAGCCCGACGGCGTTGAGCGTGCCGGTCGCGGCGATGGTCCGGACGATGGTGCCACGGTCCACGGTCGCCAACTCGACATCGGGAATTTCCCGCTGGTCCTCGATCAGGGAGGCGTAGCCTACGCCGCCGGCCAGAACGGCGATGCCGCCGATTGCCAGCCATATTGCGAACGCACGCTTCACACAGCACCTCTCGTCCCGATGGGGAGGAGATTATCCCAGAAGATCATGGCGTTGGAATGGCGGTGACGCCGCAGCGACGATCAGACCGCACTTGTCGGCAAGGTCACGTCTTCGAGCGCCAT
>DASQKT010000433.1:0-9921 GCA_035630415.1 Skermanella sp. | reverse complement strand
TTCCCCGCTCGCTCGGCGACGTCGATGCGGCAGCCGTCAACACCAACTACGCGATCGAGTCAGGCCTGGACCCGCTGAAAGACGCCATCGCCCGCGAAAGCGCCGAATCCCCCTACACCAACGTGATCGCGGTGCGCGAGGTGGACAAGGACAAGCCGTGGGTCAAGCAGCTTGTCGAGTCCTACCACTCGCTGGAGGTCAAGCAGTTCGTGACCGAGAAGTTCAAGGGAGCCGTCGTCACCGGCTGGTAAGGCAGGAACGATCTTTCCGAAACGGTCTTTCCAAATAGGGGCCGTGACGCGGCGGGACTCAGATCCGCCGTGTCACGGCCTTCACTATGTAGACCGCATCGACCGAACCTGCACCTATGACCTCGCGCAGCAGATCCACGATGCTGCTTTTCATTTCATTCAAGGTTTCAGCCGACAGGTTGCTGGTGCCGGGGATCGGAACGGGCTTCACGCGGGTCAGCAGCAGGTCGCGGATACGGGGAAGTTGCTCTTCGAGCTTGCCGACCGCCGAGGCGTCGGTCGCCTGGACCATCAATGTCAGATCCAGCCGGCCGATCACGCGGCTGTCTTCAAGCGTCAGCGGCAGGGTCAGGTTGGGGATCGGCACGTTGAGAGAAACAGCGCCCTCCTTCTTCTCGCCACCGCTCTCGGAAGCCTGGGCGGGAGCGAAGGCGCACAGCATCATCGCGGAGACGCAGGCAGCCCGTAAAATCGCGTGAGGTCGGAACAAGGCGGCACCGGAGGTCGGAGGAATGGGCGGAACACCCTATCCATACACGTGAACCACGCTACCCACAACGCGCCTTCACTAAATGGGTAGTCGCGGTTCCCGCCGCTCAGGCTAGCAGGCGTCCTGGAACGACCCACCAGCCCAGATGCGCCGACGCCAGTTTCTCAGCCGCCGCACCGGCCAACGCCGGATCGGCGTAGAGCGCGAAGCAGGTGGCTCCGCTTCCGGACAGGCGCGCGAGCAGGCAGCCTTCGGTCGAGGCGAGCGCTTCCAGAACATCGCCGATTTCCGGCGCCAGCGACAGCGCGGGAGCGGTCAGGTCGTTGTGGCGGCTGGACAGCAAGCCGGCGAAAGCGGCGGCATCCCTTGGTGTTGCGTCTTCGCCAAGACGAGCCGCCGCCGAAAATGGTCCGCTGCGCACCCGGAAGACCGCCGGAGTGGACAGCGGAATGCCCGGATTGACCAGCACCACGGCACAGGGCGGCAGCGGCGGCGCCGGATCTACGATATCTCCGACACCGCCAAAATACGCCGGCTTGCCGCTCAGGCAGACCGGCACGTCCGCCCCCAGACGGGCGGCTACCGGTAGAAGCGACGGATGGTCGGCCCCCAGCTCCCACAGGCGGGCCAGCGCCCGCAAGGTCGCGGCGGCATCCGCCGATCCTCCCCCGATGCCGGACGCCACGGGCAGTCGCTTGGTCAGGGTGATCGCGACGGCGGGATCGGGCCGGCCGACGCTCTCCCCCAGCAGGCGCGCGGCGCGGGTGACCAGATTGTCCGATGCGGGCTCCCCCGCCAGAGCCGGAGCGAAGGGTCCGTCGATGGTGAGCGACAAACCCTCTGCCGGACGAACGCTAACCGTATCGGCCACGTCGGCGAAGGCCACAAGGCTGTCCAGCTCGTGATAGCCGTCGGGGCGGCGGCCAAGCACGTGAAGATACAGGTTCAGCTTGGCCGGAGCGTCCTCGGTAACGACGACAGGTGCGGTCATTTGGGAATAGCTTGACTGGCGGCTGTCCGATTGCGCGGCAGGCCGTTTTCAAGCTTGCCGTTGATGGCGGACTTCATGTCGTTTTCCTCGGCATGGAGGAGCGCCCGGCGCCACTGGAAGCGGGCCTCGGCCTCCCGGCCCACCTGCCAATAGGCGTCGCCGAGATGGTCGTTGATGGTCGGGTCCAGCGGCTTCAGCTCGACCGCGCGTTCCAGGTTGGTGACGGCTCCAGCGAAGTCTTCCATCCGGTACAGCGCCCAGCCCAGGCTGTCGATGATGTAGCCGTCGGTCGGCTTCAACTCCACCGCCCGCTGGATCATCGCCTTGCCGCGCTCCAGGTTGACGCCCCGGTCGATCCAGGAATAGCCCAGGTAGTTGAGCAGGAACGCCTGATCCGGGCTCAGGTCGTTGGCGCGCAGCAGGTCGCGCTCGGCGTCTTCCCAGCGTTTCAGCTTGTCGTAGGTCATCGCGCGGGCATAAAGGATCACCCAATGGCGCGGCTGGAGAGTGCCGATGCGCGTCAGGGCGTCGCCATAAGCGGCTATCGCCTGCTCATAGCGCTCGGCGCCGCGATGGATGTCGCCCAGTTCCACCAGCGCGTCGGACCGGTCGGGCCGCTCGGCCGCCATGGCGGTGAGCAGACCGACGGCCTCGTCGCCCCGCTTCATCCGCTCCAGGACGCCGGCGCTGCGCAGGCGGGCGGTCCATTGCAGGGCCGCGTCTCCCTTGACTTCCCCATACTGCACCAGCGCATCGGCAAGCAGGCCGCGCTGTTGCAGGATATCGCCGACCATCATCCGCGCCAGCGACAGGTCGCCCCGCAGATGAAGGGCGATCCGCCCATACATCAGCGCCATGTCGCCCGCCCCTTCCTGGTTCAGGGCGCTGGCGATATCGAACAGGGCTTCGGCCATACCGTCGCGCGGGCTGGCAACGATCGGCGCCGGCTTCTCACCCCGGCTCAGCCGGTCCAGTTCGGGCTGAAGCAGCAGTGTATCGGGGTTGCTGTCGCGGAAGCTCTCATAGAAGGCCTTGGCCTCCTCCGTCTTGCCGGCCCGCTCGAAGAAACCGCCGACCGCTTGGATAATCCGCAGCGGCGCTCCCGATCCCAGCGACTTGAGGAACCAGCTTTCCGCCTTCACCGGATCGCCTGTGTACTCCGCGATCAGGCCGGCGTGGAAGTGGTGGAGGATGGAGAAACCCTGGGCATTCTCGATGGGCGCCAGCGCCGCCTGGGCACCGGCGCCGTCGCCCTTCGCGACCGCGATCCAGGCCCTCAGGATCGGTTCGACGAACCGGGCGAGGCCGTCGTCGGAAGCGCCCGCCAGCCTGCGCCCGGCATCGTCGAAGCGGCCGGCGTTGGCGTCGTCGGCTGCCAGCAGCAGCTTCGCCAAGTGGTTGCCGGGCTCCACCACCGTCACCTGACGGGCAAGCTCGACCGCTTCGGCCATCTTCCCATCGCCAAGGCGGAGCAGGTAGATCCGGCGCAGCAGACCGGTGTTCTGGGGATCGATGGCCAGCGCACGCCCCATGAACTCGGCCGCAGCCGGCCAGTCGTCGGTCTGCTGGGCATGGCGCCCGGCAAGATAGCTGCCGGTCGCGGTAATCGATTCGTCAAGGACGGATGCCGGCATCGGCCGGTCGGGCGTAACGGCCCAAGCCGCTCCCCCAAATCCCAGGCCTGTCAGGCCCATGCCTATGCCGCTGCCGAGAAGTCCAGCCAGAACACTGCGCTTCAGAACGATGACGAGGTTTTTCATGACGTACCCATCCTGCCCCGGCTGAGCCGGTCAGCCGTTCTTGCGGAAGCGCAGCCTAGCGGTCAACTCCTTAAACCATCAATAACCACGTTGCCCCCGGTCGGGATCGCCTCCGCCTGAACCGCGACCCGAGGAGCGGGCTCGTAAGCATGGCGGAATTCCGCCAGCGTCGCCCCGGTGAACAGCGCGCTCGCACGCTCGAACAGGGCTTCGAGATCGGCATAGAGCCCCTCGACCGATCCGGTGTCGGGAAAGGTCGGGCTGCCGGCCGGCATGAACTCCGACGAATGAAGCATGAACTCGATATGGGGTGCGCCGGACGCCGCCGCTTCCTCCACCTGCGCCACCATGGCGGCGCCGTTATAGCCGTTCGGCCGGAGCCACTGATTGCGAAGCATGCGGCCAAGGACTCCGCGTGGGATTCCGGGGCGCGACAATATGGTCCTCACCAGTGGGCGGAGCGCCGGATGGCAGCGCTTCGATACGGTCATCGGCACTTCCAGCAAAGTGGAGTTGCCGGGACGGCCGATGTTTTCCGGATCGATGAAGTACGGCTCGGTCGGGAAGTCCCTGTAGTCGCTGCCGCCGGATGCCACCGGATCTCCCAGCGTGCCGCGCCAGTCGACATACGGGGTGACCGAGCAGTCGGTCAGGTACCCGTACTCGATCAGCGTACGGGCGTACTGCTCGTTCATCGCCCAGCGGCCGGCACGGTGGCTGGTGATCGGCGTGGCGAAGACGTCCTGCAACAGCTTGGTCATGAAATCGACCTTGGCACGCAGAACCTCGGCCGGATACTCGATCAGGAACGGCTTATGCCGGCTGTCGTCGGCGGTCAGCGGGGCGATAGGCGGGGAGTTCCAGGCGTGCAGGTGCATGCCGATCTCGCCCTGGCCACGCGCCAGTACGTTCCGCCCGAACTCGACGAAGGCGGGCGAAACCGCCATCTCGTAATTGACGAGATATGTCGGCTTCAGGCCGAAGCGTTCGCAAAGCTCCTGAAATCTAGGGAGGTATCGTGCATTACACGTCGTGATCTCGCGCGGACCGTTCCAAATGTCGTCTCCTTCGGTATCAATGGTGACGATGAAGCTACCCAACGACTTCCCCCTGGGAGAAAACACGACATTTCGAGAATCGCCGCCCCACGTGACACCCTCGCTCAATCGTAACAATACTTACTATGTGAGGCACATTAACGTACCCCATTACATTTTTTAATTAAATCGGCAACGGGTACATACTAGGGAGGTCGCATCAGGCAAATCGCTTACCCCGATTGCCGGCCGGTCCTGCTATTCCTGATGCGCGCCCTGTCCGGCCCCCGCCCCTATCAAGTGGTAGAAAGACGCCGATTTCGCTGGCGGACGGCTATCGCCTCCGGGTGACAATATGGCCACCAGATGATCGAGGGATCGGCTGATCGTGGTATAGCAGTGCTCGAAAGTGACGGTGTCGCCGCCCCACGGATCGGGGATGGCGAACTCCCCCTCGCCGCACAGGGAGCCGGTGAAGAACACCCTGTCGCGCACCTGGGGAAAATCGCGGACCAAGCGTTCGTGGTTCTCGTCGTCGAACACGAAGATCAAGCCGGCTGCTTCGATCGCGGCTTCGATCATGGTGCGATCCAGGACGGCGGAGCGATGGTCCGACAGATCGACGCCGAACCTGGAGGCGACCGTTACCGCCTCGCCCGGACAGCACCTCGACGGTTCCGGGTAATAACCCGCCGACGCAACCGAGATCCGTTCCGGCAGGATACGGCGCGCATAGTCCGCCGCGAAAGGACTGCGGCAGATATTGCCCTTGCAGACGAAGAAGATCGATTTCGCCGTCGGCGCCATCATAGCCAGCAGGCGGGCGGCCCGCCGCCGGGCGAAGCGGGTCCGCTGATACCGCCGGCGTCCCGCCGCCGCCACGCGCCGCGCGGCGTCGGCAGCCAGCGACCGGAGTTCCTCGATACCCGGTCCGGGATCGTCGAGAACGAGCATGTCGCTCCGTTCGGTCAGCATCGCCAAGTGCCGGACCTCCGCCGCAACTTGCCAGAGCGTCCGCGTCTGAAGGGTCGGATCACTCCGGTCGACGCGAAGGTTCTTGAAGAACCAGGCGACATCGAGCCCAAGGCTCCGGCAGTGAATGCCGGTACGGTAAGCGCCGGGAAGCTCCCGCCGCCCCTCGACCAGCACCTGATACAGCATGAGCGGAAAGTCCATGCCCGCCGCGACGGCCAGCGGCAGCGATCCCCAGAATCGGCCGTTGATCTCGACCAGTATCCAGCGCCCGGACACGGCATCCACGCGGAATTCCGCCTGCATGACGCCGGTATAGGCCAGCGCCTCGGCAAGCCTGCGCGTGGCGTCTTCCAGCCGGGGATCGAGCGGAACAGACTTGCGGTACGAGCTGCCGCCACCATGGGGCGGCTCGTGTACCCGCTCATGCTGGAAAGCGCAGAGGACACTCCCACGCCACGCGACCACCTCCACCCCGACGCCGGTGCCGGAAAAGTTCGCCTGGACCAGCAGGGGACCGTCCTTCAGCATCCCGGCTACCGTCCCGGCCAGAGCGCATCGGTCGGAAAGCTTCCGCACCATTCGTTTCCCGCTTGCCGGGCCGCCGATGTCGAAGGACGAGACCGGCTTCAGGACCAGCGGAAGCGGCCAATCGCCCCCGACCGACGCGGCATCCTCAAGGGTGTCGATCCGTACCCAGGGCGCCGTCGGGATATCAAGCGACGCCGCGACCCGGTAGGTCTCGCCTTTGTCGAAACTGGCAATGAAAGCGCGGGTGCCCAGAACATAGAAGCGCCCGTGGCGGGCCAGCTCTTCGGCATGGAGCTGGAGCGGGATGATCGCCGGATCGCTGCATGGGATCACCAGATCGTAGCGCCGCTCGCTCACGAGGGCGATCAACGCCCGCAGCCACGGCGGCTCGGGCGAGCGGTCGGCCGGATCGTAGGGCGGGATATCCAGGAGCGACCGGACATAGCGCGACCGCGGGGCGAGGCTGCCGGCCTCGGGCCATGCCATATCGACCGCGATCCCTGCCCGCCCAAGCGAACGGACCACCGTCAATCCCGAGCGGCTGTCAGCGCCCAGAACGAGGACGCTGCCCGTGCGCGCGGATGGCTTGCCGTCGGTCGCCTTCGATGCCGCCATTGGGGTCCATCCCGGTCAAAGGATCGATATCGCTTCCATCAACCAGGAAAGAAACGATTTGACCAATTTTGGCGCTGATATTTTGGCGATGATGGGGCGAATTTATCCAGCAGGCGATCGGCTGAAGCTGTCGGCGGCCACCGTTACCAGGTACGGATCGGCCCGACATCCACGTGGACGAAGTCGCTCCGGGGATAGAAACCGACGCCGCCGGCGCGCAGGCGCAGCGCCGCGCGATGGACCATCCGGGTATCCAGGCCGGGAGCACGGATGTCGATCGCCATTCCACGCATGTGGAAGCTGTTGCGGGCGACGCCGCCGCCGACCTCGCGCAGCAGGTCGTTGGATTCGGGGGAACGGTAGCCCGAGATCACGTGCAGCGGGGTCCTGGTCCCGATCCGCGCCTGGAGGGCGTGGACGGTGTCCAGCAATTCGGGGTCGATCGGATAGACGCTGTCGGTACGGTGATCGCGCAGCAGCTTGTTGATCGCGCGCAGGGCATCGCGGTGATAGCGGCCGCGCGACCAGTATTCCGCCGTCAGCCGCTCGCTCGTGTGGGTATTGAGAAGGGAAATCTGCCGGGGCGGTGAGATCCGGTTCGCCGCTTCGACTTCGCGGGGTGTCAGGAGAGTGGCTGCCGTCGCCGTTGCCGCTGTCGTCGCCGCTGCCGCGGCACCTAGCCTGAGAAACGAACGCCGACCCATTCCAGGCGCATGAAAGGTCTTCTCGCGTTCATCCCGCATATGGCTCCCCCAGAAACGAAGTACCAGCTTTCCCAATATGACCCGTCGGCGATTCGAAAGTTGTCGCTCTAGCGGTTCATCCCGTGCCCGAGCATTGCCGGGGCAGGTTAAGCAAAGGTTTACATACACGGGGGAAGGTACTGGCGTCGCTGGGTTCCTGGCCTTTCAGGGGTGACATTTTTGGGCGTCGAAGATCGGGGCGCCTTTCCCCCAACCCTCAACCGTCGATCTGCGCCACCGCCTGCTGGGCCGGCAAACGCTTGGCGAGCGCGGTGGCGATGGCGGTATCGTGGCCGTAGATATCCTCCAGGAAATGGATCTGGCCGGCGTCGTTGAAGTAGACCGTCTGGTATGTCAGATGGACCGGGACCGATTGCCGCAGCCAGACTGTCTTCGTCTCGCCGGCATCGAGCACCTGCGTCCTGCGCTCCACCGGCCAGTCTTCCATGCCGTCCATCAGGAAGGCGGTCAGGGCGGCCGGGTCCCCGACCCGCACGCATCCGGATGACAAGCCGCGCTCGACCTGGGCGAACTTGTTGCGGGCAGGCGTGTCGTGCAAGTAGATGTCGAAGTCGTTGGGGAACATGTACTTGATCCGCCCCAGGGAGTTCTTGGGGCCGGGGTCCTGGCGCATGCGGTAGCGGGTGATCCTGGACCCCACGTCACGCCAGTTGACCGAGCGCGAATCGATCTGCCGGGCGCCGGCGGCCCAGCTGTCGAACAGCTTGATGTCGTGTTCCTTGAGATATGACGGATTGCGCAGCAGCTTGGGCAGGATGTCGTTGCGCGCCACCGTCGGCGGGATCGTCCAGGTCGGGTTGAAGACCAGATGGCTGATGCGGTGGCTGAACACCGGAGTCGGCCGCTCGACCGCACCGACGATGACCGGCATCCTCAGCACGGCCTTCCCGCCATCCAGCGCTTTCAGCGAGTAGGCGGGGATATTGACGATGACGTGCCGCTCGCCAAGGTCGTCCGGCAGCCAGCGCCAGCGCTCCATGTTCGCGGCGATCTGGTTGACTCGCTCGGCAGCCGGAACGTTCAGCGCCGTTCGGGTTGATTCTCCCACGACACCGTCCGGCGTCTGGCCGTTATAGGACTGGAACCTTTTGACCGCCGCCTGCAAGGCGGCGTCATAGAGTTGCGATGACATGTCCTTGGCGTTGCCGGCGTAGTCGCCGGACGCAGTCAGCCGCCGCCGCAAGGCGGGCACGCTCGCGTCCTGCATGCCCGGCTTCAGGACGGGTCCCTGCCCCGCCGCCGGCCAGCCGCCGCCGGCTGCCACGGCGCGATAGCGCCGAAGAGCGTCGCGAAGTGCCGCGTACTGGGGATGCGGCGGCGTGAAGCCGGTGAGGAACGTGGCGAGGTTCGTCTCGTCCCTAGCCCGCTTTGCGACCTCGACCGGATCGAGCCGGGGCGGTACCGCCGCCAGTTCCGGTGCTATCGTCCGTGGCGGCAGGCGGCCCGCGCGCAGGTCGGCCGCGTACTCCATGACCGCGTCGGCGATCAGCATGTCCAATTCGGCCTGGACCGTCACTTGGTCCGAACCGACGCGGCGTTCCATCGCGTCGGCGTGGTAATGCAGCGGGTTGAGGCCTTCCCGGTCGGCGGCGTGCAACAGCGCCGCCAGCCCCTCGGCGGCGGGAGCGGCGCCGGACGGTTCGGTCCACACCGGATCGAACCCGCGTTCCGCATAGAAGCGCCGCAACGCATCCAGGTTCCGCAGGCGCTGCCCGTCGATCACCAGGGCGCCGTTCCGGCTCAGCAGCCGCGCGATGGCGACATCGGTTTCAGTCGCCGGAGCGAGGGCCGGAGCCTGGGAGGGATCTTCCTGCGCCATCGCCGGCACGGCATCGATCAAGCCGCCGGCAAATACCGCGACGATCAGGAATTTACGGAACAGGCATCTCATAGGGGGACCCACCACCATGCTTTCGGATCGATCATACACCTAAATGAAGTGGTAGTAGAGTTTGTTCCGAAATTGTCTCAGGGTGTGGCCTCTCGGCCGCTTGGCACCGCATCCGCACACAAATCGATAAATGCAATACCGGTTTAATCTTCCGTAAGGAATGCGTTGCATCATGAGAAAGGAGCAATAACCGCCACCTGCTTGTCCTCACGGCACAGATGCTCCGCGACGGAAGACAATGACGCCTGAACTTCTACAGGACGTGCTGGACAAGCATTCGCGCTGGGTCAAAGGCCTCGCGGGCGGCGCATGCGCCAATCTGTCCCTCGCCAATCTCGAAGGTCTCGACCTCGCGAAGGTCGATCTCCGCTGGGCAAGGCTCGCCGGCGCCAAACTGGCCCGCACGCGTCTCGCGGGCGCCAGACTGGCGGGCGCCGACCTCTTCTGCGTCGATCTGCGCAACTGCGACCTGAGGCAGGCGGACCTGTCCGGCTCCGACCTGCGCGGCGCACGGCTGCACTCGGCCGACTGTACGGGAGCGCGGCTGCGCGGCGCGGACCTGCGGGAAGGCACGCTGGTAGCACCGATGGACGGCAGGCCGCTCGACCTTGCGACGATG
>DASQKT010000432.1:0-8711 GCA_035630415.1 Skermanella sp. | reverse complement strand
CCGCTGCTGCCCTGGGGACTGGCCTTCGCGGCCGGAGCCATGATCTTCGTCGTCAGCAACGAGATCATCCCGGAAACCCACCGCGCAGGGCTTGAGAAAGCGGCCAGCGTCGGCCTCATGCTGGGCTTCGTCATCATGCTTTACCTGGACGTATCGCTGAGTTGAGACACAGGACCGGGGACAATCCGGGCTGAGCGGTGTTTCTCCTGAGTGACCCAGATGGAGAAACCCCGATGCCCGAGAACGACAGTCCGGCTGCCGACACGCCGAAGACGCCGCGTATCCCCCGTCCCCCTTCCCGCGAGGAGCTGGAAGAAATCAGCGAGGCGCAGTCCATGATCACCGATGACTGGACCGGCGAAGGCGGCAAGCCCGCCGGCAAGCCCTCTGGAAAGCCCGACAACACCGACCGGCCGGACCATGATCAGAAGCGGTAACGGCGGGCGCCGGCTGGCGGCCATCGACGAGGGTCCGACCGACGGTCCTCTCGTCATCCTGCTCCATGGCTTTCCTGAATTCTCATATGCCTGGCGTAATCAGGTCGGACCGCTGGTGGACGATGGTTGGCGCGTCCTGGTGCCGGACCAACTCGGCTATAACCTGAGCGACAAGCCCGTCGGGCTGGAGAATTACGATATCGACGCGCTGGCCGACGACGTTCTGCGGCTGGCCGAGTCGGCTGGGTATCGCACGTTCTCGCTGGTCGGCCACGACTGGGGCGGCATCGTCGCGTGGTGGCTGGCGCTGCGCGATCCGGACCGGATCGAGCGGCTGGCGATCCTCAACGCGCCGCACCCGGCCACCATGACCCGCTACGCCATGACCCATCCGACCCAGATGCTGCGGAGTTGGTACGTCCTGTTCTTCCAGATTCCCGGCTTGCCGGAAGCGCTGCTTCGGGCCGGCGGCTACCGCATGGCGCGGCGTCTGCTGACCGGGACCAGCCGGGGCGACGCCTTCAGCAGACACGATCTGGATCATTACCAGGAGGCGTGGTCGCGTCCGGGCGCCCTGACCGCGATGATCAACTGGTACCGGGCGCTGCGGAAACGCCGCAAGCTGCGGTCGGAGCGGGTACGGGTGCCCACGATGATCCTGTGGGGAGAGCGCGACGCGGCGCTGGAATTCCCGCTTGCACTGGCGGCGCTGCGCAGGTGCGACCAGGGCCGGCTGTTCCGCTTTCCCAATGCCACCCACTGGTTGCAGCACGAGGAACCGGAGGACGTCAACCATCTGCTCCGGGCATTCCTGTCATCCTCTCCACTCTAAGGACTTTCGCAACCGCCCAGCGATGCCTAAGCTGCGGCCCAAACGAGAGGGACCGGAGGAATAATCATGACCGAGAAGCTTAACGAGCACGTCCGCGGCGTCTACATCATCGCCGCGACACCGTTCCAGGACGACGGTGCGTTGGATCTGGCAAGCACCGACAAGATGGTGGACTTCTACCTGGAGTCCGGCGTCAACGGCATGACGATCCTGGGCATCATGGGGGAGGCTCCCAAACTGACCCCGGATGAACAACAGAGCTTCATGAAGCGGGTGTTCGCCAGGACAGCCGGCAAGATCCCGGTCATCGTCGGCGTCAGCAACCCCGGAACCAACAACCTCGCGGCTTTCGCCCACTCGGCCATGGATGCCGGGGCGGCCGGCGTCATGATCGCCCCGCTCGGCGGTCTGAAGACCGAGGAGCAGATCGTCAACTACTTCGCGGAAACGTTGCGCATACTCGGTCCCGACGTGCCGGTGGTGTTCCAGGATTATCCGCAGGTGACGGGTGTGCCGGTATCGGTACCGACGCTGCGGCGGATATTCGACGATCATCCGCAGATCGTAATGCTGAAGCACGAGGATGCGCCGGGCCTTCGGAAGCTTGGCCAGATCCGGGCGTGGCCGGACCAGGGCGGGCGGCGAGTCAGCATCCTGGTCGGCAACGGCGGCCTGCACCTGCCGCAGGAACTGCGGCGCGGCGCCGACGGCGCCATGACCGGCTTCGCCTATCCGGAGATGCTGGTGGAGGTCTGCCGGCGCTTCTTCGACGGTGACGCGGAGGGCGCCGAAGACCTGTTCGACATCTATCTGCCGGTGGTGCGGCACGAGCAGCAAGCCGGCGTCGGCTTGGCGCTCCGCAAGGAGATCCTGCGCCGGCGCGGGGTCATCGGGTCGGCGACAGTAAGGGCGCCGGGACCGAAGCTGAACCGGGACGACCATGTCGAACTGGACAGTCTGATTGCCCGCCTGGAAGCGCGGCTGCGGCGCTGATGCAATGCTCCCGGATCGGTCATCACCAATAGGGTGAAGACCAGTCCGGGAGCATCGTAACCGTCAGTGATGATGATGGCCGTGGCCGTGGTCGCAGCGGCCCTGAGCGTGCTTGTCCTCGCAGGACAGGCCATCGGAAACCGGGATCAGGCTGATCCAGGAATTCAGGCTGGTCGGGTCGAAGCCGACCGCGCGCTTGTCGCCGACTTGGATCAGCGGACGCCGGATCAGCTCCGGGTCGGCAATCATCGCCGCCAGAGCGGCGGCTTCGTCCAGTTCGGCCGGGACGACGGCCTTGCTGCGCACGGCGGGAGCGAAGCGGTTGAACCAGTCCTCGACCGGACGGTCTTCGAACCAGGGGCGCAGGGATTCCGGGGTCCAGGGCTCCGACAGCAGGTCGCGGGCGTCGACAGTGTGGCCGGCCGCTTCGAGCTGGGTCTTCTGCTTGGTATTGGCGGGATCGTTGGGTTTCTGAAAGAACAGCACGTCGGCCATGGGGCGGATCTCCGTTGATGAATGTCGCTGGATTATTTTGCACCGCAAAATCCAGCCTTACCCCCTGACTATGCGTCGCACCTCGTCCGCCGGGAAACTCACCCGAGTCGTCGTGGAGACAAAAAGGCGACCACGGGCGTCCCGGCATGGGTATTGCTGAATATCGAAACCCGCATGTGTCGAAATCCGATGCCTTCGAGGTTCCCCATGATCAGCGTCATAATGCCGGCCTATAATTCCGAAGACTTCATTGCCGCTGCGATAGACAGTATTCTCAGCCAGACCTTCACCGACTTCGAACTCATCATCTCGGACGATGGCTCCCGCGATGGCACACTGGAAATCGCGCGTTCCTACGCGGCGCGCGACAAGCGTATCCGGGTGCTGTCGGGAAAGAATGTCGGAGCGGCGGAGAACGGCAACCGGTGCCTGCGGGCAGCGACGCGCCCGTGGGTGGCGCGCATGGATGCCGACGACATATCGTTCCCGGATCGTCTGGAGCGGCTTGCCGATGCGGTTCTGGAACACCCTGAAGTCGTGCTGTGGGGTGGCCGGGCGATTACGATCGACCGCAGGGGCAGACAAATGCGCCGTATACACAGGGGTCCCGCATCGGCGGAGGAATACGAGGAGTTCCGGGCACAAGGCAAGGTCATCTACGTCATCAGTCCGACCTGCCTGTTCCGCCGCGATCTGGCGGTCGAACTGGGCGGCTACGATCCGGCGATGGAAGGCGCGGACGACGTCGAACTGATGAACGGCATCGCGGAGCGCGGGCCTGTCCGGACCATTCCTCACGATCTGGCGTTCTATCGCATCCATGGCGGAAGCGTCACCTCCACCCGATATATGCTTCAGGAAAGGGTCTTCGCATTCCTCTCCGCACGGAACGAGGCGCGGCTTCGGGGCTTGGACCTGTCGATCGAAACGTACCAGCGCGACCTTGACGAGCAGCCGGCCCTGCAGCGTCTGGTTCGCAGCGTCGGCGGCTTCGGCCGGAACAGCTATCGCAATACCGTCGTGCATGTGGCCGAGCGCCGTTTCATCAAGGCGACGCTCGCCGCCGGCTTGGCGATAGCCTGCAACCCCCGGTATGCGCTGAACCGGACAAGGAACCGGATGCTATCAAATTGACCAAACCGGCTGATCCGATGTCGCAAATGCGGGCATCGGCATTCGAGCGTTCGCTTCCGCCGCCTAGATACCGAGTGCGGCGGATCGACCGATTGACATATCTAAGAGATCTCATGATGTTACGAATGAAGGATAAGTTATAGATATTCGTTCTGGAGAAGTAATTTTGAGCACTCTTGCCGATCTCGAAGCCGGGATCACGCGCGACCTCTCACTGACTGACTACCCGACCCGTTCGTGGGTCCCACCGCGACGGTTCCAGGACCAGCCGGTGCTCGACGTGCTGATCGTCGGCGCCGGTCAGGGCGGGCTGGCCGTGACGTTCCACCTGCTGCGCGAGCGGGTCGGCAATATCATGCTGATCGACCAGCGGAAGGAAGGCGAGGAAGGTCCCTGGACCAATTTCGCCCGCATGCTGACGCTGAGGACTCCCAAATATCTGACCGGTCCCGACCTTGGAATACCGAGCCTGACGCCGCGCGCATGGTACGAGGCGAAATACGGCGCCGACGCCTGGGACAATCTGGAAAAGATCCCGCGCGAAACGTGGCATGAGTATATCGGCTGGTACCGCCGGGTGCTTAGGCTGCCGGTGCGGAACGAGGTTCGGCTGACCCGAATCGTTCCGGTCGGAGACCTGTTCCAGGTTACACTGATGCCGACCAACGGCGGCATCGAGGAGACGCATTATACCCGCAAGGTCGTGCTGGCTACCGGCACGGAGGGCAGCGGGCGATGGTCGATACCGCCGCTGATCGAAGAGAAGCTGCCGCGCGACCGCTATGCCCATACGGCTCAGCGGATCGACTTCACCGAGATGGCCGGAAAGAGGATAGGCGTGCTCGGAGCCGGCGCCTCGGCCTTCGACAATGCCGCCACGGCACTGGAGCATGGGGCGGCGGAGGTTGCGCTGTTCGCGCGGCGTCAGTCCATCCCGGCGATCAATCCCTTCCGCTGGATGGAGTTCACCGGCTTCCTTCATCACTTTGCGGATCTGAACGACGCTCAGCGCTGGGAGGCGATGGTAAGGGTGTACTCGTTCAACCAGCCGCCGCCGCGCGATACACTGGACCGGGTACGGCAATTCGAAAACTTTCGACTGCATCTTGCCTCCCCCTGGATCGACGCGGGAATCGAGGGCGGCAAAGTCTGGGCGAAGACCCCGGAGCACCGTCATGAGTTCGACTTAGTGCTCATCTGCACCGGCACCGAGGTCGATCTGGCACGGCGGCCGGAGCTTGCAGGCTTCAGCCAGCACATAGCGCTCTGGCGCGACCGCTACACTCCGCCGCCCGAGTTGGACCATCCGAAGCTGACAGGGCACCCGTATCTGGGCGCCGCCTTCCAGTTCATCGAGAAGGCGCCTGGGACCGCTCCGTTCCTGAAGAACATTCACAACTTCACCTTTGGAGCGACGCCTTCCATGGGGCTGTCGGGAGCTTCGATCAGCGGCATGAAGTTCGGCGTGCCCCGGCTGGTTCAGGGCATCACCCGCGACCTCTTCCTCGCGGACGCGGCGATCCATCAGGCAAGCCTTGCCGCCTACGACGTGCGGGAACTGGTGGACGACCCCTGGGCGGCGTGAGCTGCTTCGGGGTTTGTCCTGAGTATCAGCCGTTAGCGAGAATCACGAGCGCTTCCGCCAGCACGCGGGCGCCGGACGCCAGGTCTTCGGGCTTGGCGTTCTCCGCCTCGTTGTGGCTGATGCCCTTTTCGCAGGGAACGAAGATCATGCCGCTGGGGCAGACTTCCTGAAGGAACTTGGCGTCATGCAGCGCGCCTGAAGGAAGATCCAGGGTGCGGACGCCGACCAGATCGGCGGCTTTCCTCATCGCGGCGATCACTCCGGCGTCGAAGTCGGCCGGCAGGCTGTGGAAGGTCTCCGTCACGGTGACGGTGCAGGGGCCGGCATGGGCGCGGCAGACGTCATCGACCTGATCGCCCAGTCGCTTCAGGGTGGATGCTTCCGGGTGGCGGAAATCGATCGTGAAGAAGACGTGGCCGGGAATCGTGTTGGGCGATCCGGGCGATACCTCGAACCGGCCGACGGTGAAGCGGACGCGGTCCTCCTCGTCGAACATCAGGCGTTCCAAGGCCGCTACCATGCTGATGGCGACCGACAGCGCGTCGCGGCGATAGCGGCGCGGAGTGGTCCCGGCATGGGCTTCGTCGCCCTGGACCTCGATCGCGAACCAGCGGGAACCCTGGATGCCGGTCACGATGCCGACGGGAACGCCGGCTTCCTCCAGCTTCGGTCCCTGCTCGATATGGCATTCCAGGAACGCGGCCATGGGGAAGCCAAGGGGGCGCATCGGCATGCCGCGCTCGGTGGACAGCACGGCGGCCAGAGCGTCTCGCGCGGTGATGCCGTCACGGTCCACCGCGTCCAGGTGCTTTTCCAGCGGCACGGCGCCGGTGAAGGCAGACGACCCGGAGCATCCAGGCTGGAAGCGGGAGCCTTCCTCGTTGGTCCAGGACACGACTTCGATCGGATGACGGGTGACGATGCCGGCCTCGTGGATCGCCTGAAGCGCCTCGAACGCCGCCAGCACGCCGAAGGCACCGTCGAACTTGCCGCCGGTCGGCTGGGTGTCCAGATGGGAGCCGGCCACGATGGGAGGCAAGCTCTCGTCGGTGCCGGGACGATGGATGAACAGGTTGCCGATCGGGTCGGTCTCGACGGCGAATCCGAGATCCTCGGCCCAGCGCGCCAGAAGGCTGCGCGCCTGGGCGTCGCCCTGGGACAGGGCTGGACGATTGACACCGCCATTCGGCAGGGCGCCGATCTGGGCCATGGCCATGTGGCGCTTCCAGAGGCGGCCCTGATCGATGGGAATGAGGGTGGTCATGGTAGAGGCCTTGAAGTCGGTGCTGGGAAGTCGATGCTGGGAAATCAGTTCCGGGTCGGAGTCTCAGGGTGCCCTCGTTCGGCGGCTCGGGCAAGCTGGGATGGAGTATCAGGCGCGTTCATGATCCTGGCCGCCATCAAGGCGGTATGACCCGAACCATCCTGCTTTGCGACATCGGCGCCGCGTTCGATCAGCAAGTCGACGATCGCCGTGCGATTGAACATGGCGGCGGTCATCAGCGCGGTCCTGCCGCCGTCCACCGAGCCATCGACGTCGGCGCCGCTGTCGAGCAGCATGGTGATGATGTCGATATCGCCCTTGAAGGCTGCGGCGGCGAGCGGGGTCTGGCCTCGGTCGTTCGCCATTTCGGGATCGGCACCGTACTCCAGCAGCAGCTTCACGACTTCGGGGTGGCCGTTGTAGGCGGCGATCATCAGCAGGCTGTCGCCCTTATCGTTGCGCAGATTGGCCGGCAGTCCCCGGACGAGATATTCGCGGAACTCCTCGGCCCGTCCTGCCCTCACGAGCTGGAAGACCTCAAGAAGGAAGTCAAGTGTCTCGTCGTCGATCTTCGGTTGCTGATTCGGCATGGAAATCTCCCGGTTCGCCTGCGAAGAGGAGAACAAACCAGATGGAGCTTCGGCAGCACCCTTACCAGCGCCACAAATCGCGCTTCAGCGCGCGGCGGCGCGCAGCGCCTCCAGCAGCTTCAACTGCGGCTCGGGCATCAGTTCGACGCCGTGGGACTCGCCGAACGACGCGATGGCGGTACGGGTCTTCGGCCCCATCAACCCGTCCGCCGGACCCGGATCGTAGCCGGCGGCCTTGAGGAGCGTCTGAACTTCGCGCATCTCGCCGCGCGTCAGGTTGCGGCCGAGGTCCGGGGCGGCGGGTCGGGCGGCATCGGTCGGCGAAACAAGTACGGGATCGGGAGCCGGGATCGGAGCGGCCACGGGTGCCGGTTTCGGCGCGGGGGCTGCGGCTACCGGCCTGGGCGGGCGGTTGATGATGGGGTTGTTCAGCGCCGCCATATAGAACAGGCCGAACAGCGACGCTGAGAGCAGACCGATGATCAGCGCCGGCGCCATGGCGATACGAGGCATCCCGTTTTTCATCCCAGGAAAATGAAAGCGGGCAAGTCCGATTGCCATATGCACACCCGTGCCGCCGGTTACGTGGAAGGTGTATGAACTTATCAGCTTCCCGCTATCGATTTGAAGGGAATCTCGCGCCACTGGCCCGGTTCCAGCCGATCGAGCGTCCAGTCGCCGATTGCGTGGCGGATCAGCCTCAGCGTCGGCAATCCCACGGCGGCGGTCATCCGACGCACCTGACGGTTCCGGCCTTCCCGCAACGTCAGTTCCACCCACGAGGTCGGGATGCTGGCGCGGTAGCGGATCGGCGGATCGCGCGGCCAAAGTCCCGGCGGTTCGCCGATCAGGCGGGCGCCCGCCGGCAGCGTCGGGCCGTCGTTGAGGGTGACGCCACGGCGCAACGCTTCGAGCACGTCTTCGGTCGGAATGCCCTCGACCTGTGCCCAGTAGGTCTTCGGCTGCTTATGCTTCGGGTCGGCGATCCTGGATATCAGGCGGCCATCGTCGGTCAGCACCAGCAGTCCTTCGCTGTCGCGGTCGAGCCGGCCGGCGACGTAGACCTCCGGGATCTTGATGAAGTCGGCCAGAGTCGCCCTTCCGTGCTCCCGCTCTGTGAACTGGGACAGCACGTCGTAGGGCTTGTTGAACAGGATAAGCCGGCCGGGGGCCGCCGCTTTCCGTGTCTCCGGCTTTCGGGCAGGCGGCTTCCTGCCGATCTTCAGATGTGGCAAGAGGCCATGCCCCGACGCTCCAGGTAGCGCTGGTGATAATCCTCGGCACGCCAGAAGGTGGAGGCCGGCGATATCTCCGTCACGATCAGGCGATTGAACCGGCCGGATGCCTGCGCCTGCGCCAGAGAGGCGCGGGCGGCAGCTTC
>DASQKT010000431.1:0-2232 GCA_035630415.1 Skermanella sp. | reverse complement strand
CAGTCGTGTGTGGAGAAGGGCCGTGCCGGAAAAAGACAAAGCCAAGCATTTCCCAGTATCGTGGGAAGAGTTGCATCGTCACGCCAAGGCGCTGGCCTGGCGCATGGCCGAGAAAGGCCCCTGGCAGGGTATCGTCGCGGTTACCCGTGGCGGCCTCGTTCCCGCCGCGATCATCGCGCGTGAATTGGATATCCGCCTGATCGATACCGTCTGCATTTCCAGCTACGATCACCAGAACCAGCGCGAGGCCCGCGTCCTGAAAGGGTTCGAGGGTGACGGCGAAGGCTGGCTGATCATCGACGATCTCGTCGATACCGGCAAGACGGCGGCGGTTCTGCGGAAGATGATCCCCAAGGCCCACTTCGCGACGATCTACGCCAAGCCTGCCGGGCGTCCGCTGGTCGATACCTTCATCACGGAAGTCAGCCAGGACACCTGGATCTACTTCCCCTGGGACGTCGAGCTTCAGTTCACCCAGCCGATCGCCCAGCAGCGCGGCGGCATGTGACGCCCTGAAAAGATATCGGGCTTGAAAAGATATCGGCCGGCGGGATGTCCCGCCGGCCGATATCTTTTCACTTCGGAGCGATACGGAAATCAGGCGCTCTTGATCCTGGTGATGAAGTCGTCCACTTCACGCCGCAGCATCTCGGCCTGACGCGTCAGGCCTCCGGCCGACTCCAGCACGCGGGTTGCGGTGCGGCCCGTCTCCCCGGCGGCGCCGTTGACCCCGCTGACATTTGCGCTGACCTCGTCGGTACCGCGCGCCGCTTCCTGGATGCTCCGGGCGATCTCCTTGGTCGCCATGTTCTGCTGGTCGACCGACATGGTAATCTCGGAAACGATGCTGTCGATCCGGGTGATCGTGCCTCCGATCTTCTGGATGGCGCCGACGGCGCCGTTGGTGGCGTTCTGGATGCCTGTGATCTGGCCCGAGATTTCCTCCGTCGCACGGGCTGTCTGGTTGGCGAGGTTCTTGACCTCGGACGCCACGATGGCGAAGCCCTTTCCGGCCTCTCCCGCGCGCGCCGCCTCGATCGTGGCGTTCAGTGCCAGCAGGTTGGTCTGTCCGGCGATGTCGTTGATCAGGTTGACCACTTCGCCGATCTTCTCCGCCGCCGCCGCGAGGCTGGTCACGCTCTCGTTGGTCCGCTCGACCTCGGTCACGGCCAGCGCCGCGACACGGGACGACTCGGCGACCTGCCGGCCGATCTCGCTGATCGAACTCGCCAGCTCCTCGGCGGCGGACGCCACGGTCTGGACGTTCTCCCGCGCCTCGTCCGAGGCTGCGGCGGCGGCATTCGACTGGCGCGACGTTTCTTCCGCGATGGCCGACATGGAGGAGGACGATTCGCGCATCTCGACCGCCTGGGCCGATACCGCCTCCACCACCTTGTCGATGCCGATGCCGAAGTCGTGGGTCAGGCGTTCCAGGTTCAGGCGCCGCCGTTCGCGGGCCTCGTCATCGGCCCGGCGCTGCTGTTCCAGCGACGCCGCGCGCTCCATGTTGTCCCGGAAGACGCCGATGGTCCGGGCCATTTCACCGATCTCGTCGCCACGGTCCAGGCCCTTGACGGTGACTCCGAAATTCCCTTCGGCCAGCCCCATCATGGTGCTGGTGATGTCGGCGATCGGACGCGTGACGGTCACGCGGACCATGATGAAGGCGAAGGCGGCGGCGATGCCGACACCCAGCACGGTCAGCGCCAGGAGCGTCGTCAGCATCGTTCCGTAGAAATCCCGAAGCTCAGCCGAGCCGGTCGTGATCAGGTCGGCATTCTGGCCGGCGATGCCTTGCAGTTCCTTGTTCAGGGCCTGCCTATTGGTCCGGTTCGCGTCGTTGTCTCCCCATTCGCGTGCCGCGGGGGACCCTTGCGCCCGGCCAAGCTCGACCAGCTTCGTGCGGAATGTGATGAACTCGGCCGTGCGCTGTTCGAGTCGCTGAAACTGCTCCCTTTGGCTGTCCAGGACCAATGGACGCCATTGGGAGAGCAGCGCATCCATCCGCTTCAGGTTCTCCAGCAGTGGCTTGCCGAACTGCTCGACCCTTTCCTTGTTTTCGGCCATGTAGACGCCGCGCGAATCCATGACGATCGCATTGACGAGCCCGTTCATCTTCTCGCCCAGCAAGGCGCGGGTGGATGCAGCCGTTATGGCTTCGACCTGAGTATCGTAGGTGTGCATGGCGGTAATGCCGACCGCTCCGACAAGTCCGGCTACGATCCCGAGGAA
>DASQKT010000430.1:0-9788 GCA_035630415.1 Skermanella sp. | reverse complement strand
CGCGTTGACGCCGCGATTGACGGTGACCGCCCACTGGCGGGACGGGGTCACCAGCACGGTGGCTTCCAGCAGCGGCTTGCCGGCTTCATCGAAGATCAAAAGCCCGGTCTGCCCTGCCCCGCGTCCCAGCACGATCAGCTTTTGTCCGTTGACCGGGGTGACGTCGGCGATGGCGGGATTGGCGACAAGCACCGTCTTGGCTTCCGCGCCAAGGTCTATGGTGACGGCGGCGTCCGCCTGGACCCGGATGGTGCGTTCGGCCCCGGCGGCGGTCCCTGCAACGGTCCCGAAGGTCAGGAAAGCGAGAACCGCTATTGCGACAACTTTAATCATCCCTTGAGCTTCCGTCACTATGCTCACCGCGCGAACAGCCTGTGGAGTATGGTGAAGTTGACCACGTATCTGATTAAGAAGTTCTTCGGATACGATGCCAGCGCGGCATTCTATATCGCGGCGCTTCTTCTGGCCGGGTGCCAGGGTACTCCCGTGGATCGCAAGCTGGACGGCTACGTGATGTCCTCCGCCAGAAGTGCGGAGGCCAACCGTGATTACGGAGCAGCCGCGACGCATTATGCATCGCTGTACGACGCGTCGCGTCCCGATGCCGACGTGGTGATCGGCATGGCGCGCAACCTGCGCTATTCGGGCAGGACGGCGGAAGCAGTGGTAGCACTGGAAAACTCTCTCCAGCAGCTTGGCGCGCGGCTCGACCTGCTGGTCGAGCTGGGCAAGCAGCACGTAGCCGCAGGCAAGCCCGAACTCGCGGTCGATCCCCTGCTCCAGGCCACCCGTCTGGCTCCGACCCGCTGGGAACCGGTCCATACCCTCGGCATTGCCTATGACCGCATGGGCAGGCATGACGACGCGCGGGGCTGGTACGAACAAGCCCTGGCGATGTCGCCGGGCAACGCCGCCATCCTGAACAACATGGCCCTGTCCAGGGCGATGTCGGGCGACAGGGAAACGGCCCTCAGCCTGCTCGAACGGGCGGCGGCGCTGCCCTCGGCTTCGGCTCAGGTCCGGGCGAACCTTCAACTCGTCGGTCACCTCAAACCGGCCGATGCGGCGGGGAGCGCCGATCCATGACCATCGGCCTGACGGTTCTGTTCGTCCTGGTCATGGCGGCCGCCATGGCGTGGGATGCAGGGACGCTCGAAATCCCCGACGCCTTCTCCATCGTGCTCGCCGCCGGGTTCCTCGGCGGGGCGCTCGCCGCCGATGCCGGACTTGCCGCGATCCTTCAGCACCTCGCCGCCGGGCTGGTGCTGTTCGCCGCCGGCGCCGGTCTGTTCCGGCTTGGCGTATGGGGCGGCGGCGACGTCAAGTTCATGGCTGCGGCCGGCTTGTGGTTCGGCTGGACCGGGCTTGCCGGCTGGCTGTTCATGGTGGCGCTGTGCGGGGGCGGGCTGGCCCTCGCGATCCTCGCTCTGCGTCATGCGGTTGCCGCTCCCGCTCCCTGGTGGCCGGGCTGGCTGAGCCGCCTGCACCGCCGGGACGAAGGTATTCCATACGGCGTGGCGCTGGGCGCCGGCGGTCTGCTGGCGCTCGACCGGGCCACGGCATTCCTGTCCGGCGCCGTCTGAGGAGAATTCCCATGCTGCGGATCTTCCTGATCGTCTGTGCGCTGCTGGTCGCCGGCGGAGTCAGCCTGCTGACCCGCAACTACCTGTCGGCGCGGGAAAGCCATATGGCGCCGGCGTCGGAAGCCGTGGCGACGGCCGAGGTCCTGGTGGTGACGACCGATCTGGAGATCGGCCAAATCGTCGGCGAACGGAACGCCGCGTGGCAGAAATGGCCCAAGGCCAACCTCAACGCCAAGTATATCACCCGCGAGTCCAGCCCCGATGCGATACGCACCCTGACCGGCGCCGCCGCGCGCCAGCCCCTGTTCGCGGGGGAACCGGTGACCAGCGCCAAGCTGGTCAAGCGCGAGGGCGCCGGCATCCTGGCGATCATGCTGCGCGACGGCTACCGGGCGGTCACCATGAAGGTGGACGAGGCGCAGGGGCTGGCCGGCCTCGTCAAGCCGGGAGACAGGGTGGACATCCTGCTGACCCATCGCGTCGCCATTCCCGCCGATTCCGAACTGCGGGGCGAGCGCAACATCAGCGAGGTCATCGCCCATGCGGTCCGCGTCCTTGCGGTCGGACAGGAGATCAAGGGCGAGGACGACAAGAACAAGCTGGCGAAATCTATCACCGTCGAGGTCGACCCGCGTCAGGCGGAGGCGATAACGCTGGGCCGGTCGATGGGTACGCTGTCGCTGGCGCTCCGCAGCGCCTTCACGGGGGACGATGGCGGCGGCGACAGGCCACGGGGATTTACCTCGGACCAGGATATCAGCGGCGCCCTGCGGGATCGGCACGATCCTCCCCCCAAGGTGCTGACCGCCCGGCGCACCCTGGAACCGGGGACCCTGCTGACCGACGCCGACCTGACCTGGGTAGAGATCTCCGGTGCGGCCGATCCGGAACGCCATGTCCTGAAAGCGTCGGACGGCCGGTCGCATCTGCGCGGCGCCCTGCTGACATCGGCGATCGCCGCCGGCCAGCCGATCTTCCGGTCCGATATCGTCAGGCCGACCGAAAACCGCTTCATCCCCCTGGCCCTGCGGGCCGGATTCCGGGCGATCAGCGTGGCGATCGCACCGAACACCGCCGTCGCGGGTTTCGTGACGCCGGGTGATCTGGTCGACGTGATCTTCACCGACACCGTGGACGACCAGTCCGGAGGGGCCGTCCTGAAACAGCGGAACTGGAGTGAGGTGGTGGCCGCCGCCGTGCGGGTGCTGTCGATCGAAAGCATGACCGACCCCAAGACCGATCTGCCGACGGTGGGCGGCACCGTCACGATCGAAGCGACGCCGCGTCAGGTCGAAACGATCACGCTTGCGGCCGGCATGGGCAAGCTGACATTGGCGCTGCGCCCGGCATCCGAAGGCACGGCCGGCGAAAGCCAGGAAGCGCGGCCCTTGTCGCCATCCTTGACGGGGTCGCCGGCGAAGACGGCCACCTACACCACCGATATGGAAATGATCCACGGTCTCCAGGGACTCGTGACCGGCACGTCGGCGAACTCTCCCCGGCAAGGAATGGTCGTCATCCGGGGTACGGCGCGCAGCACGGTTCAGACGGAAGATCGCGCCAAGGAATGAAGACCCCGAAATGAAGCCTTCCACATGACACCTTCCAGATGACACCTTCCAAATGACTGGGCGGATCGACACCAAGATCGGCTCGCAGACCGCCGAACAACTGCGCCGGCTTGACGGCAACCTCGCCCCCATGTGGGACCTGGGACGGAACATGGTCGCCGCATGGTGCCCCGATGGCAGGACGCTCCGGCTACTCGTGGTGGATTTCTACCGGCTGCTGGGCATCGCCGAAGACCATCCGGCGATCCTTCGGGGCAGCCGGTTCATGAAGCCCGAGGCGTTCGAGGAGATGCGGAAGCTGCTGGCGGTGGAGCCCTGGGAAATCCACTGCGAATTCCGCGTCGGGGCCAAGAGCGGCGAGGTGCCGTGGCAGACGGTCGAACGCCTGGTCCGCCGCTACGCGATCATGGAAACGACCAACCGCGCGGTCATCCTGCTCGACATCGCCGGCTTCTCCAAGCTCACGTCGATCCAGCGGATAGCGCAGCTCAACTCGCTCGAATATTCCATCAATATCAGCCAGCGCCTTCTGCAACAGAACGGTCTCAGTATCGAGCTTGCGAAATCCACGACCGGCGACGGCTTCTATATCTGGAACCGCGAAACCGGGGCCATGCCGAATATCGCGCTGTTCATCGTCATGGTCTTCCTGCTGGCCGACAACGCCCTGTCCCGGACCAGAGACACCAAGTCCTTCGTGCCCCTGCTGCGGGCGGCCTTCAGCATCGGCAGCCACCTGTCATACCATCAGATCGACGGCATGATGCCGCGCGGCTACGACTATATCGTCGGCGACGTGACGATCTCGCTCGCCCGACTGATCGAGAAGGCGCGTCCGAAACAAGTCCTGATCGGCGCGTTCGAGGACACCTCGGGCGAGGCGCAGGCCGCGAAGAACACGGTCGAGTTCATCGAAAAGATCAAGAGATTGATCCGCAAGTTCCACGGCGTCAGCCTGGGCAATACGCCCATCAGCGACCTGAACCTGTCGCTCACCGGCGCTCGACAAGCCGTGGGCCAGGGGCAGGCCGGGCAAGCAGCACCGAAGAAATACACGATCACCGACAAGCACGGCATCCGACACGATGCCTACAACGTGCAGATAGCGGTGGAGCGATCCGGCTCCTTCCCGCTCTACCTGGGTGACGAAGCGGGCTTGGCCGGCCCTTGACGGCTACCGTGAGACGTCAGCTCATCACCACAGCCTTGTGACGATGCCATCGAAAACGGCATCGGCCGACACCAGCGGCAGGTTGTAGTGCATCGCGGTGGCCGCCAGCAGCCGGTCGAACGGGTCGCGGTGGGTCCAGGCCATCATGCCGGCCGCGATGCAAACAGCCGGATCGAAACCGGCGACCGATCCACCCTGTTCGCCCAGCAATGCGGCCAACCGACCCACGAACGGTTCCATCTCCGGCCATTTGCCGAGCCGGACCTTCTGCGCGATTTCGAAGAACGTGATCGGGCTGACCAGAACCGTGCCGGCTGACTCGATCGCGGCGAGGGCCGGCTTCGACAGGCGGTCGTCCCCCGCCAAGCTCCAGGCCCAGGTATGAGTGTCGAGCAGGACCGCCGTCACCGGCCGCCTTCCCACAGATCGAGGTCGCCCTCCTCCATCGGCTCGAAGAAGTCGGGGCCGGCGCCGAGCTTGCCCTTGAGTAAACCGACCTTGAACGCACCCTGGACGACCGGGACCAGCCGGACGACCGGTTTGCTGCCCTTGGCGATGACGATTTCCTCGCCGCCAAGGGCAGCCTCGATGAGCTTGGACAGGTTGGTCTTGGCGGCGTGAATGGTAACCTGTCGCATCCTGGGGCCTCCTGCTGAGAGGACTAACTTAGCTAACCCGTAACTTAGCCAATCAGTGCCGGTTAGTCAAGTTAGCTAACGATGCCGTGCTCACAGGCATTGCCGAATTCCGCAGGGATGCTTCATGATTCCGCAGGGATGCTTATGCGAGCGGTGCCCAAGCTCCGTCCACCGGTTACAGGTAAAACGCGATTTTACCTGTAACCGGTCGTCACAGCGGTTCGGAACGCTTTAACTCGCATTTATCGGATTGTATTCCTACACGTTTTTTGGTAGGAGGCATCAGGGTGATCGGTTGACCATTCTGCCGCGACAGGATGACTGCCGATAGTGACCATTGAGCAGGAAATAGTGACCTCCAGCCGGATTTAGTGACCTTTGGTTACCTATATGCGGAAATTTTACCTCAGGATCGGACGGCGAGGCCAGTCGATGAAGAATAATTTTCCGGCAGTCCAAATCGACACTACGAATACGATCACGAAGACCCAGGCAAGTAACGAAAGGACCGCGATGATAACAATTCGCAACCAAAAAGGGCGTTTTTTCTCCATAAATGTTCATACCTGATAAATGCTGTCATGGACATGGACAATTGTGATCCGGTTTCGCGCTTTCTTTAATACATCTAAACGGTATAAGGAGAAAGATCCGAAGAAGTGTTATTTTCTCCCTAAGGTTTAGCATCCGCTGGTTCGAGGATCAGTGTTTCCTCGTCGATCTTCAGAAAAGCTCCGACCTCAACCTTTCCCTCGGCGATGTCGTTGCTCAGCATCATCTGCGCGTCGGCAAGGGAAATCGGCTCCCCCTGGTAGTACATCCCGCCGGAGGCGTGAACGATCGTCCGGTACATAGGAGTCATCGACCCCTCCTCAAATAGCCTGTGCTATAGAGTCAACACCGGAACCGGCCGATCGTCTCAGATGCCGTCGGCCTTGAGGACCACCATCACCGTCCGCAGCAGAATGACGATGTCCTGCCGGAGCGAGTAGCGCTCGACATAGGCGATGTCGAAGCCCAGGCGATCCTCGAACGTCGTCCTGTGGCGGCCGGAAACCTGCCACAATCCCGTTATGCCCGGCTTCACCCGTGCTATCGCCGACCGGGCGGACGGATGCGGCGCCAGTTCATGCGGCATGTAGGGACGTGGACCGATCAGGCTCATGTCGCCAGCCAGCACGTTCCAAAGCTGCGGCAGCTCGTCCAGGCTTGTGCGCCGCAGGATGCGACCCAGAAGCGTCACCCTGGGATCGTTGCTCAGCTTGTGGTGCCGCTGGTACTCCGACCTCAGACCAGCGTCGGCGGCCAGCATTCCCGCAAGCCGCGCCTCGGCATCGACATGCATGGTGCGGAACTTGAGCGCCATGAAAGGCCGGGAACCGGCCCCGCAGCGCGCCTGTCGGAACAGCGCCGATCCCCGCGTCTCCAGCTTCACCGCCACTGCGATCAGGAGCAGCAGCGGCAGCAGCGGGATGAGAATGGAGACGGCGGCGGCGATGTCGAACAGGCGTTTGACGGGGCCGTAACCGGAGAGAGAGGCCGTTGGTTGGGACTGGACTTCGGTCAGTGACATCGGGAGCCTCTCCGGTGGGGTGGCGTGTCGCTTCGTTAACGAGACACTAACGACCGCTGGCCGGCAGCGCTGTGAAGCCGGTTACACGCCTCCCCGTGGATTCCGGCTCTTCCGGGATCAGAACGCAGAGGACTGGGTGTAGAACGGCTTCCCCTCCCCTTCCCGGATGTAGCCGTCGTAGAACGCCTTGACGTGCGGGAACACGGCGCGGCCCAGTTCGCGGCGGGCAAGTTCGTCCGGCGTGCGTGGCTTGGACAGCGTCTCGGCGATCTCGGCCAAGATCTGGTCGCGGTCGATCCGGGTGAAGCGTCCGTCGGCGTAGACCAGATCGCCGTCGATATAGACGGCATCGACGGCACTGGTCTTGGCCCGCTGGATCACGGCGTCCAGCATCGGCACGTCGTCGTCCTGGTACGGGTAGGTCGCCTTGTTCCAGTCGATCAGGACGGCGTCGAAGTAGCGGCCAGGATCGAGCCGGCCGATCTCCTCGCCGAACGCGGTCGTCTTCGCCCCTGACTCGGTCGCCATCCGCAGTACCTGCGGGCAAGTCGGCACGTCGTCGTCCATGCCCGGCGTCCGGTGCGCGCGCAGCGCCAGCCGCATCTCCTGCAACATGTCGCGGTCGTCGTTGATTCCGGCCTCGTCCAGGCCCATGCCGACGGTGACGCCCTTCTTCTCGTAGTGGTTCAGCGGGGCGATGCCGGACCGCAGGCGGAAGTTGGAGGAGCAGTTGTGGCAGATGCAGGTACCGGTGTCGGCGGTGATGTCGATGTCCTCTTCGGTCAGCCAGACGCCATGGCCCAGCGTCATGCGCGGGCTGAGCAGGCCCAGGTCGTGGAGATGCCGCACGGCGGTCTTGCCGGTGCGGCGCATCGCGTATTCCTTCTGGTACGCCGTCTCCAGCAGATGCATGTGCATCGGCACATTGGCCGCCTTGGACTTCTCGTTCAGCGCCAGCAGGCCGTCGTCGGTACACCAGTGCAAATTGGCTGGGGCAAGCTGGATGCGGGTCAGGCGCTGGCCTCTGTTCTCCTCCGTCAACTGGTCGAACAGGGTCAGGAAGTCGGCGAATGGCATCGCCTGCGACTTCAGGTAGGCCAGCAACTCGGGACCGAGCGGCTTCGGCAGCTTCTCGCAGAACTCCTCGTCCGCCTCGTAGACCAGCCGGTTCTGCTCCCGGACGGCGTAGCAGTACGATGCCCGCATGCCGAGGTCGCGGTAGGCGTTCAGCACCTTGCTGGCGGCACCGTGGATGGCGCCGTAGCCGCCGGCCATCCAGCCGTGGATATGCTGGACGGTGGTGACGCCCGACGCGATCATCTCGAAGGCGGAATAGAGTGTGTCGAGGTACAGGTCGATCTTGCGGGCGGGCATCCGTCCGGCGAACCAAAGCTCCAGCGCATAATCGGGCGAGCCAAGCTGAAGCGGGGTCAACCCGACATGGTGGTGGCTGTTGACGAAGCCCGGCAGCATGACGTGGTTCGGGTAGCTCTTGACGGTGGCGCCCGGCGCCAGCTTCTTCATCTCGTCAAGCGTGCCGGTGGCCTTTACCACGCCGTCCTTGGACAGGACGGCGCCCTGGTCGATCACGACGGGGGTATGGCGGTCCGCCGTGCCGGTGACGACCCAGCGGGCCTGGACGATGAGGTCTCCCATGATGGACTCCTTGTTCTTCAGAATCGCAGATGACGTGCGGTGGGGTTGCGGTCTCGCGCGGCCTGGAGCCGCGCCGGATCGATGTCGATGGTGATCGTCGGTCCGGTCGCGGCGATGCCGCCGTCCGGGGTGACCGCCGCCGTCTCGCCGTCATGGCGGACGGGGCTGCCGGTGATGGTTTCGGTGCCGAAGCGGGCCGCCGCCACCGCGTAGACCGCGTTGGCGCGGGCATGGGTGCGCAGTTCGGCCAGGAAGATGCCGTCTGGATCGCTGGGTGCGGGACCGGCGACCAGGACCGCGACCACGTCGGCCCCGGCTGCGGCGGCGGCTCGCCAGCATTCGGGGAAGCGGCGGTCGTAGCAGATCAGCACGGCCAGCCTGACCGGGCCGACCCAGACCGTTCCGACGCGCGGAGGGCCGGGGGCGAAGTGGTCGGTTTCTCCGAAAGCTTCGCCGGGGCCTGCCGACGGCAGGTGGATCTTGTGCGCCACCGGTTCGACCGTGCCGCCGGGTCTCGCCAGCAGCGCCGCGTTGAACGGCTTGCCGCCATCGACGCCGGCCAGCGCCATGCCGAACACGATCGGAATGCCAAGCCGGGAGGACAGATCGGCCGCCCAGCGGGCGGTCGGGCCGTCCAGCGGTTCCGCCAGATGCGCCCACCCGGCGGGATCTTCGCTCGCCACATAGGGCAGCGCGAACAGCTCCGGCAGGACGGCGAGTCCCGCCCCTGCCCTCGCCAGCGCTTCGACGGCGGCCTCCGCCGCGTCTCGGGCACAGGCGGCCCCGTTGCCGGCCGGCCCTGTCGAGGCCGCGCCGACGCGAAAGATGGTTGTCATGTCAGGGTCCGGAGCCTAGAGCGCTTCCTGTTCCGCGAAAGCCCGGTCCACCTCGTCGGCCAGCAATTCGGTGAAGAGGTCGCGGTACTGGTGATAGCGCGCGTCGCGGGTCGGTCTGGGTCTCGGCAGGTCGATCGGCACGATGGTCTTCACCTGCCCCGGTCTGGCCGTGAAGACGACGACCCGGTCGGCCAGCGCTATCGCCTCGTCTATGGAATGCGTGACCAGGATGATCGAAGCGCCGCTGTCGCGCCAGATCTGGAGCAGGAAGTCCTGCATCTTGGACCGGGTCTGGACGTCCAGCGCCGCGAACGGCTCGTCCATCATCAGCACCTTGGGCCGCATGGCGAGTGCCCTGGCGCAGGCCGCCCGCTGGCGCATGCCGCCGGACAACTCGTCCGGCTTCTTCTCCAGCATGTCGCCAAGACCGACCGAACGCAGCATCTCGACCGCGATGGCCCGACGCTCGGTTACCGGAACGCCGCGCACGGACAGGCCGAAGGCGACGTTATCGACGATGGTCAGCCACGGGAACAGCGAGGCTTCCTGGAAGATCAGGCCGCGCTCCGCCGATGGCTGGGTGACGGGAATGCCATCCTGCTCGATCGTGCCGGATGACACGCCTTCCAGCCCGGCGATCATGTAGAGCAGCGTGGACTTGCCGCAGCCTGACGGCCCCAGCAGCACCACGAACTCGCCGGGCAGGATGTCGAGGTTGAGGTTGCGGAGCGCATGGACGGCGGGCCGTCCTTCCGGCGTC
>DASQKT010000429.1:0-7518 GCA_035630415.1 Skermanella sp. | reverse complement strand
CATCGGATCGGCCTGTTCGGGGATCATCATGATGCTGGCAAGGTTGTCCGCCGCGTCTTCCTCGTGCCCCAGGACGGGCAAGCCGAGCTGATCGATCAGCGCATGGCCCAGTTCGTGGTACAGGATGAAGACGGTATTGCCGAGGACGAAGAGGTCGGCTTCTTCCCGTTGTTCCTGCGTCAACTGACGTGGGGACAACTGATCGGCGGTCGATCGATTGCCGGTCGATCGATTGCCGGTCGATTGATTGGCGAAGCCGGGAAAGGCGAGGCAAACCAGAACGGCGGTGACCAACGCTACCAGGCAGCCGAAGCCGCCCCGCACCCGCACCATCTCCGGACCTCCCTCAATGGGCAAGATGCCCCATAATCCGCGCGAAAGTATTACGGGGAGATCCGGATTTACTCAAGCATTCTCGACGGGCGCGCGATCTCATCGCTTGCAGTTGCCGTTATAGGTGTGGCCGCTTCAGCGCAGTGACAGGATCGCCAGCATGACCACGCCCACGACGATGCGGTACCAGCCGAACGGCGAGAAACCGTAGCGCCCGACGAAGGCGACGAGGCTGCGGACAACCAGCAGTCCGGCCACGAAGGCGGCGATGAACCCGGCGGCGATGACCAGCGAGCCGTCGGAGGTCAGGGTGCCGTAGTTCTTGTAGGTGTCGTAGACCACGGCGCCCAGCATCGTCGGGATCGCCAGGAAGAACGAGAACTCCGCTGCCGTGCGCCGTTCGACCCCCATCATCAGGGCGCCCAGGATGGTGGCGCCGGAGCGCGAGACGCCCGGTATCATTGCCAGCGTCTGGACGAACCCGATACCCAGCGCCAGACGCGGCGAGAAGGCTTCCACCTCGAAATGGCGCGGCTGGGGCAGGTTGCGTTCGATCATCAGGATCGCGGCGCCGCCGACGATCAGGGCCACGGATACGACATAGGGATTGAACAGCACGCTCTTGATGAAGCCGTGGGCGAAGACGCCGATCACGGCGGCCGGCAGGAAGGCCAGCAGGATCGCCAGCACGAACCGGCGCGCTTCCGGACTGCTCGGCAGCGATACGGCGATGTTCAGCAGCCGCTGGAAATAGACGACGCAGACCGCCAGGATCGCGCCCAGTTGGATCACCACTTCGAACAGGCGGCCCGGCGGACCCTGGAACCCGATCAGGTCGCCCAGCAGGATCAGGTGACCGGTGGAGGATACGGGAAGGAATTCGGTCAAGCCTTCGACCACGCCCATCACCAGGGCGCTGATTAGAGTGCTTTCGTCCATGTTCTAGAATACCCGTGTCAGGCTGCCGGGACGCGGTTTCCACAGCGAGGTGCGGAACATCATGCGCGGCGAAAGACCAGCTTCTTCGAAGCGGTGAAATTGAAGAAAAGACCGGCCAGCGAGCCGGCGGCCACCGCCAGCGCCGGATGGGCCGTGAAGGGATCGCCGGATGCTATCAGCGCCGCGTAGACCGCATAGTTGACGGCGCCCCCGAAGGCGTTGACGGCGACGAAACGCGCCCATTGATGGTGGATCTTACCGGCATGATTGCCGCTGAAGGTAAACGCCCGGTTAAGCGCCCAGGTCGTCGTCGCGGCGGCCAGATACGACACGACGCGGGATGAGTAGAGGCCCAGCCCGCTAACGTCGAGGCAGAGGTACAGCACGGCGATATCGACGCCGAGCCCGACTACCCCGACGATGCCGAACTTGATCAGTTCGGCCGAAAACACGCGGCGGATCATCTGCCGGACCCGGTGTCGCCGGTGCGCGGATGCTTGCCGGGAGCCGGAATGCTCAGATACTGCATGCGCTTCATCTCCCGCCGGCCGCGCGTCACCGTTTCCAGGATAAGGCCGCAGGTCAGGCTGAGGAAGGCCAGCAGCATCAGACCGGTGGACAGCACTGCCGTCGGCAGCCGGGGAACCAGGCCGGTCTGGAGGAAGGTTACCAGCACCGGCCATGCCAGCACCAGGGCGATCAACGCCATCGTGCCCGACAGGATGCTGAAGAACTGGAGCGGGCGTTCCTCCTTCACCAGCACCAGGATCAGCTTCAGGATGCGGAAGCCGTCGTAATAGGTCCTGAGCTTGCTGGCGGAGCCGGGCGGGCGGTCCTTGTAGGGCGTTTCGACGTCGGACATCGGCATGCGCAGTTCCAGCGCATGGACGGTCAGTTCCGTCTCGATCTCGAAACCGCCGCTCAGGGCCGGGAAGCTCTTGACGAACCGGCGCGAGAAGACGCGGTAGCCGGACAGCATGTCGGCGACCCGGTTGCCGAAGATCTTCGCCACGATGCCGGTCAGCATCATGTTGCCGAAGCGGTGACCGGGACGGTAGGCCTCGACGATTTCGGTCACCCGCGCGCCGTTGACCATGTCGAGCTGTTCGGTCATCAGCTTGGAGATCAGCAGCGGCGCGCTGGGGGCGTGGTAGGTATCGTCGCCGTCGACCAGGACGTAGACGTCTGCCTCGATATCCGCGAACATCCGGCGGACCACGTTGCCCTTGCCCTGGAGCGGTTCGGTGCGGACCGCGGCGCCTGCTTCCCGCGCCAGCTCGACCGTGCGGTCCTTGGAGTTGTTGTCGTAGACGTAGATGACGGCGCCGGGCAGCGCTGTGCGGAAGTCCCGCACCACCGCCGCGATCGACGCTTCCTCGTTGTAGCACGGAATCAGGACGGCGATCTCAAGGCCCGACAGGTCGTCCGGGAAGGTGCCCGGAGCATCGGGTAAGGCGGAGCCGGCGCCGGTTCGGTTCGTATCCGGGGCAAGGGTTTGGCTTGCGTCGGAGAATTGATCTATCAAAAGTCACCTGATTTCGAAGTAAATCACTGATGATCCACCAGTTCACGGCGGACCGCGCAGAAGCTGTGCGGCTCGCCGAGATTGTTATGGAGGATCCGGCAGCTATCCCAGTCCAAGGTCAATCCATAGAACGCGGCGGCATCGGCCGCGATATCTGTATCGGGGACCGTGGCGATCATAAAGTAATCCCCGCGATGTTCCATCACCCTACGCCGAAGCACTTCCGAATACCCGTTGTCGGTCGAATCCGGCTGGACGAAATTGCTCTGCAACCTCACGAAGGGGATCTGAGGCGGAAAAGCCGGTATCAGATGTCCGACCGGCTGGTATCCGCCGATCAGCACCATCGTATGGTCAGGGTCCGGAATCGCGGGCATGTCGAATTCGACGATATCCCTCGTCCAGGGCGATCTTCCCCATGTTCCCCAGACCGTCGTCGCCTGAAGGACCGCCAGGATCAGCGCCGTGGCACTCCATCGGGCCTTCGGCGAGAGTGGCGCCAGTCCCACAGCCAGGACGATGCCGAGCGGCGCCAGCATCTCGATCGGCACGGCGTAGCGGTAGATGCAGAACATCCAGGCCCAGGCGGCATAGGACAGTGTGATGACGGTCAGCAGCCAGCGGGTGGGGCCTGGGGCGGACAGGGCGGCTTCCGACAGGGCGGCAGCCCGGTGACGCGAACCGATCAGGCTCGCCAGTGCCGCTGCCGGCAGGACGACATACAGCGTGACGATCCGGAAATCGCGGAACACGATCTCGCCGACGATCTCGGGGTCGATGCTGAACCGGAAGGGCAACGTCAGCCGGTCCAGCATCGTCTTGGGATGATAGTGCAGGTCCTTGTAGTCGCTGATCGCCCCCAGCGGCGACTTGAAGATGTGGTTGTAATAGGGGTGGACGGGATTGCCGTGGGTTTCCCACAGGAACCACATCCAATGTCCGGAGAAGAGGGCGAAGGCCGCGACGATCCCGATACCGCAGGACAGGATGAGCAGGAATCGCCGTTTCGGCGCCACCGGCACGACGGCGAAAGCGAAGCACACGCCGATGCAGTAGATCACGGAGGGCTGCTTCAGTCCCATCGCGGTCCCGGCCAGCACACCCGCCAGGAACACCGTTCCAAGGGCGGACGAAGCCGTGCCGGCCGTGATCCGGTCCCATTGCCGGACAACCAGCAGCATGGCGCCGAAGACGCCCAGGCTGACCGTGTTGTCGTGAAAGGTCGTGCCGATCTGGGAAAGGTGGCCGCCCCCGGCCACTCCGACCAGCGCTATCGCCGCCGCCGCCCAGACCTTGACCAGGGGACGATTGATCCGCAGGACGGTATGGGCCAATGCGAACAGCAGGACGAAGTTCAGGGATTGGACCAGCGCCAGCACGCTGTACGCCACGGGAGCCGGCGCCGCATTGCCGAGCAGGAAGAACGGCACGTCCAGCGTCGGGTTGTAGAAGCTGGGCGTCTGCGCCGGGACGACGTCGAAGAAGAAACGACCGTTCAGGAAGCTGTAAGGGTTGTACCAGTGGTAGTTCCGCAGGTCCCAGTTGGCATCCTGCCCCATCGCCAAATTGAGCAGGACCAACGCAAGCGGTACCGCTACCCCCAGCGCTATGGCGGTCGTCCGGACGGACCGGGCTGCGGGGCGGGCGGTCCGCCGGATCGGGATCGAGAGGGTCACGGTATGGGCATCGGCAAGCTGAGCCCAGTCGGGCGGTAGGCGTAGTTATCGCCCGACCAAGGCTTAATCAAGGCGGCGCCGTCTTGACACGGTCAGCTCCGGTTGATCGCGCGCCAGCCGATGTCGCGGCGGCAGAAGCCTTCCGGCCAGTGGATGCGGTCCACGGCTTCATAGGCCAGCGACTGGGCGTCGCGCACCGTCGGCGCTATGGCGGTGACGCCGAGCACCCGGCCGCCGTCGGCCAGCACATGGCCGTCGGCCGACAGCACCGTACCGGCGTGGAAGATCGAGACGTCCGGCAGGACGCCGGCCTCGTCCAGGCCCTGGATCTCCGTGCCCTTGCGGTAATCGCCGGGATACCCCCGCGCCGCCATGACGACGCACAGCGCCGAGTCGTCGTACCAGCGGAGCTGAAGGTTCTTCAGGACGCCGTCGCGCGCCGCCACCAGCGCCGGCAGCACGTCGGACATCAGGCGCTTCATCAGCACCTGGGTTTCCGGATCGCCGAACCGGGTGTTGTATTCCAGCAGCTTGGGTGCGGGACCTTCCGGTGTCTGGACGATCATCAGCCCGGCGAACAGCACGCCCTTGAACGGCCGTCCTTCCGCCGCCATGCCGCGCACGGTCGGCTCGATCATCTCGCGCATCACGCGCGCTTCCAGCGCCGGAGTCATCACGGGCGCCGGGGAATAGGCCCCCATGCCGCCGGTGTTGGGGCCGGTGTCGCCGTCGAAGGCGGCCTTGTGGTCCTGGGCGGAGACTAGCGGCAGGGCGGTGGTGCCGTCCACCAGAGCGAAGAAGCTGACTTCCTCGCCGTCCAGGAATTCCTCGATCACAAGCTCGGTGCCGGCGGAGCCGAACCGGGCATCGACCATGGCCTCGTCCACGGCGGCCAGCGCTTCCTCCACCGTGCGCGCGATGGTGACGCCCTTGCCGGCGGCCAGTCCGTCCACCTTGACCACGATCGGAGCGCCGCGTTCCCGGACGAAGTCGCGGGCGGCTTCGGCGTCGGTGAAGCGGCCATAGGCTGCTGTCGGAATGCCGTACTTCGCGCAGAGGTCCTTCATGAAGCCCTTGGAGCCTTCGAGCGCCGCAGCGGCAGCCGTCGGGCCGAAGGCCTTGATGCCGGCCGCTTCGAGCCGGTCCACCAGCCCCAGTACCAGCGGCTGTTCGGGTCCCACCACGACGAAATCGATGGCGTTGGATGTCGCAAAGTTCACGATACCGTCGAGATCGTCGGCCTTGATGGGCACGCATTCGGCCTCCCGGCCGATCCCGGCGTTGCCGGGCGCGCAGTAGAGCTTGTCGCAGAGAGGCGACGCGGCGATTGCCCAACAGAGTGCGTGCTCGCGTCCGCCCGAGCCGACCACCAGAACCTTCATGAGACCCTTATCCCTTACGGACTTGTTGCCATGGCGAAGGCTTGTATCATGCCGACGCCATGACACAAGACCAACCCTTAATGGACCGGGACCCCCGGTCGAACCGTCCGGGAAGCAATCTTGCCGAACTCAGCGTGACCGAATTGTCGCGAGCGCTGAAGCGTACGGTCGAGAGCGCCTTCAGCTATGTGCGCGTACGCGGCGAGATATCGCAGCCTAAGCTCCATAGCTCCGGCCATCTTTACCTGCGCTTGAAGGACGAGACCTCGGTCATCGAATCGGTCTGCTGGCGCGGCTCGGTGTCGAAGCTGTCGGTCCGGGCCGAGGAGGGGATGGAGGTCATCTGCACCGGCCGCCTGACCACGTTCCCCGGCCGCTCCGTCTACCAGTTCGTCATCGAGTCGATGGAACTGGCGGGCGAGGGCGCGCTGCTCAAGCTGCTGGAGGAGCGGAAGCGCCGTCTGGCCGCCGAAGGGCTGTTCGACGCGTCCAGGAAACGCCCGCTGCCCTTTCTGCCAGCCGTCATCGGCGTCGTCACATCCCCCACCGGTGCGGTGATCCGCGACATCCTGCACCGTCTGGCCGACCGCTTCCCGCGTCACGTCCTGCTGTGGCCGGTGGCGGTGCAGGGAGAAGCCGCCGCAGCCCAGGTGGTCGCGGCGATCCGTGGATTCAACAGCTTGGCGCTTGGCGGGCCGGTGCCCCGGCCCGACCTGATCATCGTGGCGCGCGGCGGTGGCTCGCTGGAAGACTTGATGGCCTTCAACGAGGAGGCCGTCGTCCGCGCCGCCGCCGCCAGCGATATCCCGCTGATATCAGCCGTCGGCCACGAGACCGACACGACCCTGATCGACTTCGCCTCCGACCGGCGGGCACCGACTCCGACCGCCGCCGCCGAAATGGCGGTGCCGGTGCGCGCCGACCTGATAGCGCAGGTATTCGACTGCCAGCGCCGGCTGGCCGGTTCCGCCGGACGCATGATTCAGGAGCGCCGCAACCGGGTGGACGGCTTGGCGCGGGGCTTAGGCGATCCGCACAGCCTGCTGGAAGGCTGCATCCAGCGGCTGGACGACCGGGCCGAAAGGCTGGGCATGGCGATGGCCGGCGCGCTGGACCGGCGGCGGACCCGCGTGAACGAGCTGGGCACCAAGCTGCGCCACCCGCGCGAGGTGCTCACATCCGCCCAGGGGCGGCTGCAATCGGAAGCCCGCGCGCTGGGGGCGGGACTTCGGCAGGTGGTCGCTGCGGAGGAGGGGCGTCTGGCGCGAGTCGGCTCTCGTCTGACACTGATGCCGATCCGGATTCGGGTCAGCGAGGGCGAGCGCCGCCTGACCGACCTGGGCGAGCGGATGGACGCCGGCTACGCCCGGCTGCTGACCGAGCGGACCAGCCGTCTGAAGTCCGCGGCCGCCTTGCTGGAGAGCTATTCCTATCGCGGCATCCTGGAACGCGGCTTCGCCCTGGTGACCGATCAGGAGGACCAGCGGATCACATCGGCCGCCGACGCGAAGGCCGGCACGCCGGTCACCGTGGAGTTCCACGACGGCAAGGTCGATGCCATCGTCGGCCATGGCGGCGTGGTGCGTAAGCCGGAGGCGGGCGGGGGAAGCCGGTCACGGAAGCCGCAAACCAAGAGCGGGCAGGGGGTTCTGTTGTAGGTCCT
>DASQKT010000428.1:0-8612 GCA_035630415.1 Skermanella sp. | reverse complement strand
GGCGACGCCGTCTTCCATCTCCAGAAGAAGATGCTCGACCAGGGCATCACCGGCCCCGAGGGACACGCTCTGTCCAGGCCGCCGCAGGTGGAAGGCGAGGCCGCCCAGCGCGCCATCGCCATCGCCAACGTGCTGGGAGCGCCGGTCTATATCGTCCACGTCTCGACCGAGCAGGCGACCCAGGCGATTGCCCGTGCCCGTGCCGCCGGCCACCGCGTCTTCGGCGAAGTGCTGGCCCAGCAGCTCGTGATCGACGAATCGGTCTACCGGCATCCCGACTGGCAGACCGCCGCCGCCTATGTCATGAGCCCGCCGTTCCGCGCCAAGCATCACCAGGACGCCCTGTGGGCCGGCCTCACCTCCGGCAATCTCCAGACCACCGCCACCGACCATTGCTGCTTCTGCGCGCCGCAGAAGGCCGCCGGGCGCGACAACTTCACCAAGATCCCGAACGGTACCGGCGGGATCGAGGACCGGATGTCCGTCCTCTGGCATCACGGCGTCGGTACCGGCCGGCTGACTCCGAACGAGTTCGTCCGGATCACCTCGACCAACTGCGCCCAGATCTTCAACCTCCATCCGCGCAAGGGCGCCGTCCAGGTCGGCGCCGATGCCGACCTCGTGGTCTGGGACCCGGAGGGTACCCGCACGATCTCCGCGAAGACCCATCACCAGAACGTCGATTTCAACATCTACGAAGGCATGGAAGTGAAGGGCCTCGCCCGGCACACTCTGTCCCAGGGCAAGCTGGTCTGGACCGACGGTGACCTGCGGACGGTGCGCGGGGCCGGCCGCTATATCGACCGGCCCTGCTTCCCGCCGGTCTTCAAGGCGATCGACCTCTACAACGACCTGCACAAGCCGGTCGGCGTCGACCGTGAGGTCGCCACCGCCGTCACTCCCTGACGGTTGCCGCAAGCTAACGGTTGCCGCAAACTAAGGCGAAGGCTGGAAGGCCGCTGTTTCGGGGGCCTTCCGCTTTTGTCTCAGGGCGGACTGTCGCAGGGTTGGGAAGTC
The DNA here is from genome assembly GCA_035630415.1 of Skermanella sp. GTDB lineage: Bacteria > Pseudomonadota > Alphaproteobacteria > Azospirillales > Azospirillaceae > Skermanella. Next base: position 7,595 of record DASQKT010000428.1, on the reverse strand, counting down.
ATGTCGAAAATGTATTATGTTATCCCAAATTATTATCTCTTTCGGGGTAACCAGCCGCTATGCGTGCAGCTCTCCGCCGATTTCTCCGAGTGGCGCCGGTTATCCTGCTAACTCTCGCCGCCCTGGCTTTCCCAGCTCTTCCCGCCGGTGCCGGTGAAATCGCGATATCGGGGGGCGGCATATCCAAGCCGGCGCTGATCGACTCCGAACAGCTCGGGTCCCTCCCCGCCCGCGAGATCACGACAGCCACGCCCTGGACCGGCAGGGCAAGCTTCACCGGTCCCCTCTTCACCGACGTGCTGGCACAACTGAAAGCCAAAGGCTCCAAGGTCTCGCTGGTCGCCATCGACGACTACAAGGTCGATCTCCCGATGGCCGACATCGAGCGTTACCAGCCGATCCTGGCGCTGACGATGAACGGCGAGCGGCTGCCGCCGCGCGGGCGCGGCCCCTTCTGGCTGATGTTCCCCTTCGACGACCACCCCGAACTCCAGAACGACGCATGGTACTTCCGTGCCATCTGGCAGATCGACCGGATCAGGATCGAGCCGTGAAACGCGGTCTCCGGTCCGCCCTGGCGGGGATCGGACTGGCGGTCATCGCCTCCTTCTCCATCGTCGGCGGACTTCAGTACCTGCTGTCTTCCAAGACGACGACCGTCCTTGCCGGCGGCCGTGACAATCAGGCATGGACGTTCTACCAACTGTCCGGCGAGCATCAGCGGCTCCACGTCGCCTTGCTGGAAGCTGTCACCGGTGCCGGCAGTCCGAACGCAGCACTTCGACGCTACGAAGTCTTCGTCAGCCGCCTCAACATCGTCAACGACGGCGCCTATCGCGCGATGTTCAAAGGCCAGCCGTTCTATGAGAACGCCATGGCGGAACTCGGGCGTTTCGTTTCCGAAACGGACCGGCTGCTGGAACTCTCCCCTGCCCTGGACACCGAGGTCCTGAACGTCCTTCTGCACCGGATGCCTTCCCTGCGGGAGCCTGTTCAGGACATGCTGCTCGGCATCAATGCCGAAATCGCCGGCGATGCGGCCAAGCGCTGGGCTGAAATCAACGAGATGCAGCGCCTCGCGACCCTGGCGACGGTGATACAGGCGGCCCTCAGCCTCATCTTCGCGGGGCTGGCGGCATGGTACATAGCACAGGGCATCCGGTCCCGCCGAAAACTGCTGCAACTGACCGAAACGCTGGATCTGGCGAAGCAGGACGCAGAAGCCGCCAGCCGCGCCAAGTCGGAGTTCCTCGCCAATATCAGCCACGAGATCCGGACGCCGCTCAACGGCGTCATGGGCCTGCTGGGATTGCTGGTGGACAGCCGGCTCGCACCCGAACCGCAGAGCCACGCGCAGTCGGCGCTGCGCTCGGCCGAAAACCTGCTGACGATCGTCAACGACATTCTCGACCTGTCGAAGCTGGAAGCCGGGCGGATCGTGTTGGAATCGGAAGATTTCCTGCTGACCCAGCCCGCCGAGGACGTGATTTCGATCCTGCATCCCAAGGCGCAGGAGAGCGGCAACGAGCTATTCTACACAGTCGATCCGGACACCCGTCTGTCGCTGAATGGGGATGTCGGACGCATCCGGCAGGTCCTGTTCAATCTCGTCGGCAACGCGGTCAAGTTCACCCAGCGGGGTAAGATCCATATCCGGTTCTCCTCGACGCAGCCGGAACCCGATCGCGTCATTCTTACGGTCGAAGTCAGCGACACCGGGATCGGCATCCCTCCGGAGTTCATCGGACAACTGTTCGAGCGGTTCTCCCAAGCCGACGGATCGACTACCCGCCGCTACGGCGGCACCGGCCTCGGTCTGGCGATCTGCCGGCAGCTCTGCCTGCTGCTCGGCGGCGATATCAGCGCCCGGAGCGAAGTCGGCAAAGGAAGCACGTTCACGTTCACCGTGCAATGCCGGCCCGGTCCCGATACAGCCACCCTGGCGGTTCCGGAAGCGCCGCCGGTCACACGGGAAACCGGTCCCTTGCGCATACTTGTCGTTGATGACGTCCCCGTAAACCGGACGTTGCTGACCGGCCTGCTAACCAGAAAGCAGCACATGGTCGAAACCGCCACCAATGGGCAGGAAGCCGTGACGGCGGTAACGAAAGCGGCACCACCCTACGACTTGGTGCTGATGGACATCCAGATGCCGGTCATGGACGGCTGTTCGGCCACCGAAGCCATTCGCGCCCTGCCCTCGCCCTTGAGCGATACGCGTGTGATCGCCGTGACAGCCCACGCCATGGCGGGCGACAGGGAACGCTACATAGGTGCAGGGATGAACGACTACGTTTCCAAGCCGGTTCGTCCCGGCGATCTGTTCTCCGCCATCGACAGGATTGCCGGCGAACTCCCGCCCCATCCGCCGACGAGCGCGCCGCCAGCCACGCCGGCAAGCGCACCCGGCACGGAACCGTCGACGCCGCTGTCACCAGTCGACGCCTTCGCCGACACTCCCCTGCTGGACCAGGGAATGCTGGACCAGTTGCACGACTGCCTGGACCCGGAAGACCTGACCGACATGTTCGCCCTCTTCCCCAAACAAGCCCGGCTTCAAGCGGACGAGATCGACGCCGCCATCGCCATCGCCGACCCTGTCGCGGTAAAGCGGGCGGCCCATGGCATGAAGGGCGCCAACGCCAATCTCGGCGCCCAGCGCATCGCCGCCATCGCTCGGGAAATCGAACTCAACGCCGCCAACTTCGAGCAGGCGGCCCATCTCGTCACCCTCGTCCGCGCCCAGATCGAGCCTACTCACGAAGCCCTGAACGCCCAGGTGGCGCCGGTTCCGGTTACCTGAGAACACATGCGTCAGTCCGCGACCCAGTGCCCCTCCCGCCGGACGAAGCGGCCGGACGCCCGGTACCGGAACAGCGCACCGTCCCACACACGAACGCCGAAGCCGACCCGCTCGCCATCGACCTCGATCACGTTGTAGGCGTTCGGCTCGTTGCGCAGCCGCGTCGATGTCGCGGTGGACGCCTGCGCCACCAGGATCGACCGCTTGATCGCGGCATGATGGGTCCTGACATCGCCATGGTATCCCCGGTGCAGATGCCCCGCCAGCAGCAGATCGACGCCGCAGCCCTCGAAGGTGCGGAGCGCCAGGGATGCGCGCCCGACCAGCTTGGTTTCCGGCGCATCGGGCGGCGGCAGGAAAGGATGGTGGGTCACGACGACCTTGAACACATCAGCGCCCAGCGGCTCGAACACCGACCGCGCATGAGCGATCTGGGCGGAGTTGATCCTGCCGTGCGACCAGTTCCAGTGCGGTCCGACCGGCCGGGCGGTGTTCAGCCCCAGCACGGCGATCTCCGCGTCCAGATGCAACGGCCGCATATCCCGCTCGATATAGCGCTGGTACCGGGCGAAGGGCGCCGCGAAGCGGGCGAGCATGTTGACGCCGGGAATGTCATGGTTGCCCGGCACGACCAGATAGGGCGCCTCGAACCGGTCGAGGAAGGCGCGGGCCGCGCGGAACTGGTGCCGGTGACCGCGCTGAGTCAGGTCGCCGCTGACGACGATCAGGTCGGGGCCGAGGCTGTGCAGGTCGGCCAGAAGCGCCTCCACGACCGCCTCGTCTATCCGGCCGAAATGCAGGTCGGAGATATGGGCGAGTTTTCTCATTGGGCAGGCTGCTTCCAGAACAGGCAATCGGTGGAACACTCCGCCGAAAACGGTTCCGGAAGCGCCGCTGTTCCCTTTTCAGTCGAAACGGTCAGAGACCCGCCTTCTCCCAGACCTCATGGGTCCAAGCACCTTCCGGCTTCTTGCTGATGACCGGATCGGACTTGCCGTTGATCAGGACGCCGACGGTGCGCTCATAGGCCGCCGGGTCGAGATAGCCGGGCTTCGCCCCGCCTTCGATCAGCTTGGCGATCTCACTGATCATCTGCTTCTGGTGCTTCTCGGTCTGGGCGCCCGATGCGTCGTTGTCCAGCACGATGCCGACCGCCTCGTCCTGGTTCTTGACGGCATAGTCCCAGCCCTTCATCGACGCCTTGACGAAGCGGGCGAGCTTATCGACCATCTTCGGGTCCTTCAGCTTGGCATCCAGGGTATAAAGCCCGTCCTCCAGCGTCGCGACACCCTGATCCTCGTACTTGAAGACGACCAGTTCGGATTCCGGCACGCCGGCGTCGATCACCTGCCAGTATTCGTTATAGGTCATGGTCGAAATACAGGCGGCTTGTTTCTGAAGCAGCGGATCGACGTTGAAGCCCTGCTTCAGGACCTTGATGTCCGGGTTTCCGCCGCTGGTGCTGTAGCCCAGCTTGTCCATCCAGGACAGAAACGGATACTCGTTGCCCGAGAACCAGACGCCCAGCGTCTTGCCCTTGAAGTCCGTTGGCTTCGCGACACCGCTGTCCTTGCGGCAGGTCAGCATCATGCCCGACTTGTTGAAGGTCTGGGCGATGTTGACCAGCGGGACGCCCTTCTCGCGGGTCGCCAGCGCCGACGGCATCCAGTCGACCACGACGTCGGCGCCACCGCCGGCGATCACCTGCGACGGGTTGATGTCCGGCCCGCCCGGCTTGATCGTCACGTCCAGTCCTGCTTCCTGATAGAAGCCCTTGGCGGCGGCCACGTAGTACCCGGCGAACTGCGCCTGGGTCACCCATTTCAGTTGCAGCGTCAGGGCATCCGCCGCCACAGCACCCGTTACCGAACCACCCATCACCATCGCCGCCGCCGCAGTGGCGATCCCGGCCAGAGCCGATTTCCGCATCACCCAGTACTCCCAGCCTCAGGTCGTTTTTGACGTCATTTGCGAAACGAAGGATGCCAGAACGTGGCTCCCCGCTCGATCACCGAGATGATTCCATAGAAAGCCGAACCCGCCGCCGCCGCGACGGCGATGGTCGCCCACACGACATCGACATTCATCCGCGCGACCTCGGTCGAGATGCGGAAGCCCATGCCGACGATCGGCGTCCCGAAGAACTCCGCCACGATGGCCCCGATCAGCGCCAGGGTGGAGTTCAGCTTGAGCGCGTTGAAGACGAACGGCAGCGCAGCGGGAAGCCGCAGCTTCATCAGCGTCTGTCGATAGCCGGCCGCATAGGACCGCATCAGGTCCAACTCCATCGCCCCCGCCGCCCGCAGGCCGGCCAGTGTATTGACCAGCATGGGGAAGAAGGTCATCACCACGATCACCGCCGCTTTCGACTGCCAATCGAAGCCGAACCACATGACCATGATCGGAGCGATGCCGACGATCGGCATGGCGCTGATAAGACTGCCCAGCGGCAGCAAGCCGCGCTGGAGGAAGGGAGAGCGGTCGATCGCGACCGCCGTCAGGAACCCCGCCCCGCAGCCGAGGATATAGCCGGGGATGACCGACCGGATGACTGTCTGCTGGAAATCCGCGAGCAGTGTCGGGATATTGGCGGCGAAGGCGTGCCCGATCATGCTCGGCGGCGGCAGCAGGATGCGCGGCACGCCGAAGCCGACCGTCACCATCTCCCAAAGCCACAGCAGCAGCACGCCGAACAGTAGTGGCACGGCCAGCCGCGCCGCCCAGCCGTCGTAGCGGGCAAGCCCGCCCATTGCCCAGACGCAGGCCGCGACCGCGACCACACCGACCGCCAATGCCGCAACCGGGCTAACTGCCAGCAGGGCCAGCGCCGCCAGTCCCAGCGCCAGCGTCAGCACGACACGGATGATCACAGCCGCCCTCCCCGCAGATGCGTCAGCAGGCGCTCCACCAGCCCGACCGCCCCGACCGCCGCCACGGCCAGGAAGGCCGACATGAACAGCGCCGCCCAGATCTGGATCGTCTGCCCATAATAGGACCCCGCCAGCAGCCGCGCGCCCAGGCCCGCCTGCGCGCCGGTCGGCAGCTCCGCGACGATGGCGCCGACGAGGGACAGCGCTATGGCGACCTTCAGGCTCGGGAACAGGAACGACATGCTCGACGGCCAGCGTAGCTTGGCGAAGGTCTGCGCGTCGGTCGCACTGTAGGTCCGCATCAAGTCAAGTTGCAGCGGGTCGGGTGAGCGCAGGCCCTTGACCATGCCGATGGCAATCGGAAAGAAGCTGAGATAGCCGGAAATGATCGCCTTTGGCAGCAATCCGGTAAACCCGAGATTGCCGAGCACAACGACGATCATCGGCGCTATCGCCAGGATCGGGATCGTCTGCGACGCAATGATCCACGGCATCAGCGAACGGTCGAGCACCGTCACGTGGACGATCCCGATCGCCAGCAGCACTCCCAGGGCAAGGCCAAGGGCAAAGCCCGCGACCGTCGCCGACAGCGTCACCTGCGCATGGTAGACAAGGCTCCGCTTGGACGTGACCGGCCGCCCGAACACCGAATCGTATAGCTCGACCGCGACCTGATGGGGAGCCGGCAGGACAGGCCGCTCCATCGCCCAGGTGCCGGCGACCAGCTCGGACACGCCCCAGTCCGTCCCGCCCCGGTTCAATTTTTCGGTCACCTGCGGTGCGTTCAGCCAGACCGCCGCGACGTACCAGACCGCCAGCAGCACCGCCAGGACGGTCAGTACCGGCAGCACCGCCCCGTCCCGATCGCGCCTGTTCCGGACCGATGGAACCGCCGTCCCGCCCAGCACGGCGTCAGTCATAGCTGTGACCCGCCCGCAGGGCCACCCGGACCCGGTGCGCGATCTCCAGGAACTCCGGCGTCTCGCGGGCATCCAGATCGCGGTCGGTCGGCAGATCGCTGTCGATCACCTCCAGGATGCGACCCGGACGCGGCGACATCACGACGATCTTCGACGACAGGAAGACCGCTTCCGGGATGGAGTGGGTGACAAAGATGACCGTAATCCCGGTCTTCTCCCACAGCCGCAGCAGATGGACGTTCAGGTTGTCGCGGGTGATCTCGTCCAATGCTCCGAACGGCTCGTCCATCAGCAGCAGCGCCGGCTCGAAGCTTAGCGCGCGGGCGATCGACACCCGCTGCTGCATGCCGCCCGACAACTGCCAGGGGAACTTCCGCTCGAAGCCCTTCAGCCCGACCAGATCCAGATAGCGCGCCGCCCGTTCCCGCCGTTCGGCCTTCGACATCCCCATGATCTCGAGCGGCAGCATGATGTTGCGCTCGATCGAGCGCCACGGGTACAGGGCCGGCGCCTGGAAGACGTAGCCGTAGGCGCGGTCCAGCCGCGCCTGCTCCGCACTCCCGCCGTTCACCAGCAGCGTGCCGGAAGTCTGGCGCGCCAGATCGGCGACCACACGCATCAGCGTGGTCTTGCCGCACCCCGACGGCCCGATCAGGGAGACGAAGTCTCCCCGCCGGATCGTCAGGTTGATGTCGCTCAGCGCCGTGACCGGCGCGTCGGGCGTCTGGAAGATCAGCGAGAGGTCCCGAGCCTCCACGACCGGAGCACGCTGTGCCCCGGTTGCCGCCGCCGGCGCCGATCCTTCGAGCACCGCCTGAACCGGAGCCATCACGCCGTCCTGTCTTCGGGAACCGTTTCGCCGCCGCTATCGCGGTTGTCATACTCCAGCACCGCCCGCAGCAGGACGTTCGCCCCGGCCGCCACATGCTCGTACTCGGCCTTTTCGATCTCGTTGTGGCTGATGCCCTTCTCGCAGGGGATGAAGATCATCGCCGTCGGCAC
>DASQKT010000427.1:0-2957 GCA_035630415.1 Skermanella sp. | reverse complement strand
GCGGCATTATGGTGCTGTCGCCAAAAGCAGCCAAATTGGGTGACGGCGAGTTCCTGACGTGATAGAACATATTAGGAACATACAACTGAGAAGATCGCTATGGCCGCCCACTTTCTGCTGTCGCCGCTGTGCCGCACGCTGAGCGTAGCCGAGGTTGCGCGGATGAGCGAGGACGAAGCGTGGCGGGCGTTCTGCAGGATCCGGTGGGTGGCCACCGGAGGCGATCCGGTCTGCCCCCGATGCCAGGGGCTGGTCCATTACATCCGGTCGGCACGGCGCAGGTGGATCTGCAAGAGCTGCGGCTACGAGTTCAGCGTCACCGCCGGAACGATCCTGGCCGACCGCACGATGAGCTTCGGCGATCTGCTGCTGGCGATCTTCCTGTTCGTCAATGCGGTCAAAGGTTTGCCGGCTCTTCAGCTGTCCCGCGAAGTCGGCTGCGACTACAAGGTCGCCTTCGTGCTGCTGCACAAGCTTCGGGAATGCCTGGAGGCCGAGCAGGCCCGGCATCTCCTGGGCGGCGAGGGAACCGAGTGCGAGACCGACACCGCCTACTTCGGAGGCTATGGCAAGCCGGCCAATCATCAGGAGAACCGCCGTGATCTGCGGCTGGCGGAGAACCGGACCGGCAAGCGTCAGTGCGTCGTCGTGGTACGCCAGCGCGCCGGCGGGACAGCGACAGCCGTCATCCCCGGCGAGGCGGCGGCTCCGGCTTTCGTGCGGCGCAAGGTCGAACGCGGCGGCGTGATCCACGCCGATGAGGGAGCCGCCTTCGACGAACTGCATGCCCGCTACGTCATGGCCCGGATCAACCACGAGGAAGCCTACTCCAGAGACGGCGCCTGCACCAACCAGGCCGAAAGTTTCTTCAGCCGGATGCGCCGGGCCGAGGTCGGGATCCATCACCACATCGCCGGCCTTTACCTCCGGCGCTACGCCGCGGAAATGGGCTGGCGCGAGGACAGACGGGTAACCGACAACAGCCGGCTGACCAGCGAAGTGGTGGCCCTGACCATGGGCCGCGGCCATTCGGTGGACTGGCGGGGCTACTGGCGGCGCTGGCAGCACGCGGCCTGATCACCAGCCGGCCACTTTCCACCGGGCGTTCCAGCCGTCCTCGGCGCCGACCCGCTCCAAAATGCCGCGCTGCCACTGCCGGCGGATGGCGTTATGGACCTTGTGCTGAAAGGCGACGGCGAGCTTCTGGTCGCCCTCATCCATCAGGCACTCAACCATGATGGCCCGCGCCACGTCCATCGGCCTGACCGGTTCCGCCGCATCGCGGATCTTCTCCAGCACCCGGCGGGTCAACTCGCCTTTGCGGAAGCCCTCTTTCGAGCGTTTGTGCCTGACTGCCGCCGGCATCCTGTCGCGCTCGGGTTCCAGGTGCCCGAACGTCTTCAGGGTCTCGGAAAGCGCCGTGATCTGACGGCGCAGGCAGGTTACCGTGTCCTCCGCGACCGCCAGATCGGCGGCCAGAGCGCTGCGCTTCTCCAGTAAAGCGGCAACCACAGAGTCCGCCTGACCAATCGCCGGTCCTGCCTCGGGTGCCGACAACGCAACCTTCGATCTCACGATCTTCTCATGATTACTTTAAGATGAGGAGATCCTATCGGATCTGGACCATCAGACGAAACTGGCTGCTTTTGGCTACAGCACCATAATGCCGCGTTTTCGCGGTCTTATGTAGCAGCCGCCACCGACAAGAGCTTTTCAGAAGCCACGGCCAGGGCAATTATATCCTTTTGTTATCAAGAGGATGCCGATCATGGCGGAAGCGCATGTCGTCGCGGCGTTGAAGGATAAGCGAGCCGAGCTTTCCGGCAGCATCGCCGATCTGGAGAAGCGGATCGGCCAGCACCGGGCCGATCTTCTGCATGTTGACGCGGTTCTGCGGCTGTTCGCACCCGAGTTCGAGCCGGCAACGATCCCTCCAAGGGCGGTGCGCCGGCCCAACAGCTGGTTCAAGCCGGGCGAACTGACCCGGCTGCTGCTCGAGGTGCTGCGAACGGCGCCGGCGGCGTTGTCGGTCCGCGAGATCACCGTGGAGATCATGGAGCGCCGGGGGCTCGACCCCCAGGACGCCCGAACGGCGGAGCTGCTGCGCAAGCTGGTCAGCAATGCCCTGAACAGGCAGGCCGCCGATCTGGTCGAGCGGATCCAGGACGGTGTCCTGGTCAGCTGGCAGGTGCGCGGGTGATCAGGCGGCGGGGCAGCTGCGTTGCCAATAGCCGCAGAAATCGACCGAGGGGCCGGTGCGGGTGACCAGTACGAGGACGGTGCGCAGTTGCAGGCCGTTGCTGTCGCGCCGGTGATCCTCCTTCCAGGAAGCCTCCCGCGCGTAACGAACGAGGTAGACACCGGAGATGCGATGGTGATGACCCATCTCCCCCCGGCGCAGCCGGGCGAAATAAGACTCCGCCTGATTGGTGCAGGCCTCGTCGTTGGCGTACTCGACCGAGTGGTTGATCCGCCTTGTGTCGAACCGGGCATGCAGCGCGTTCCAGGCAGAAGACTCGTCGGCATGCACCGTCGAGGCGCGATCGACCCTGGCCCTGATGAAGCTGGCGGCGGCATCCTCGCTGGCGAACACGGCGGGCAGGGTGCCGCCCAGGCTGGTGCCGGACAGCGCACGTTCCCGGATCACCACGACGACCTGGCGCCGGCCGCTGCGGTTCTCCGCCAGGCGCATGTCCCTGCGCTCGGCCTTGCGGTTCGCGGGCCGGACGTGGCCACCGACATAGCAGCCGTCGACCTCGACGTGCCGCCCGGCGCCGCCGAGCCGCAGGTCCTTGACCTCCGAAGCCATCGCTTCGCGGATCTTGTGGGCGAGCACGAAGGCGGTCTTGTACTGGACATCAAGATCACGCGACAGCGCGAGCGCCGCCTTGCCCTTGACCTCGTCGCAGAAGATCACGACCGCCGCCAGGTAGTCGCGGATCTCCAGCTTGTGGAAG
>DASQKT010000426.1:0-3481 GCA_035630415.1 Skermanella sp. | reverse complement strand
ACTTGTCGATCGCCTCGGCGACGAAGCCCCGGTAGAACAGATCGCGCGCCTTGTCGATTCGGGCTTCGCGGGTGGCGGCCCCCTGAGATTCCCTGACGATCCTGCCATAGGTTTCGGCAAGCTGGGGGTTGTGGAACAGCGCGCCCGCCTTCGGCACCGAGCCGTTCTGAAGCCACAGCGCCGCCGAAGTCGGCCAGTCCTGCTTGAACATCTCGCTGACGGTTTCGATCGTCTGCGCCACCCGCGCCAGCATCGGATGTCCACCCGACGCGTAGAAGATTGCCGGCTCGATCACATCTGCCAGTTCCATCGTGCCGTGGTCGCGCAGCATGGTCAGCCACGCGTCGAAGGCGCCGGGGACCACGGCGGCCAGCAGGCCGGTACCGGGCACTAGCGACAATCCCTGGTCGCGGTAGGCCTGGATGGTCGCGGCTTCCGGGGCAGTGCCCTGACCGCAGATCACCCGTACCCGGCCTTCCCGCGCGTTGTAGATCAGGATCGGCACTTCGCCGGCGGGGCCGTTCAGGTGCGGCTCGACCACCTGAAGCACGAAGCCGGCCGCGACCGCCGCGTCGAAGGCGTTGCCGCCCTTTTCCAGCACGGCCATACCGGAGGCCGACGCCAGCCAGTGGGTCGAAGTGACAGCGCCGAAGGTGCCTTGGATTTCCGGACGGGTTGTGAACATGGTGAGCGGGTCCCTTTTCAGATTGTTCTTGCTGTCAGCGGCTGTCGCGCGGGTCGAGCGCGTCGCGCAGCCCGTCGCCCAGGATGTTGAAGCCGAATACCACGACGAAGATCGCGACGCCTGGCCAGATCGCCATCCAGGGCGCCTGCGTGATGAAGTTCTTGGCGGTGTTCAGCATGCTGCCCCAGCTTGGGTCGGGCGGCTGCTGGCCGAGACCGAGGAACGACAGGCTGGCCTCCGCGATGATCGCGGTGGCGATGGTCAGGGTCGATTGGACCAGCAGCGGCGGGAAGATGTTCGGCAGGATGTAGCGCCGGATGATCCGGAAGTCGGAACACCCGACCGCCCGCGCTCCCTGCACGTAGTCCTCGGTCTTGACCGACAACACCTGACCGCGTGCCAGCCGGACGAAGATGGGTGCCGCCGAAATGCCGATGGCGATCATCGCGTTGGTCAGGCTGGGGCCGAGGAACGCCGCCAAAGCGATGGCGAGGATCAGGAACGGGCAGGCCAATACCGCCTCGGTGACGCGCGAGATCACGGCATCCAGCCAGCCGCCGTAGTATCCGGCCAGCACGCCGAACGGAACGCCGATCAGCAGGGCGATCGCGACGGAGATGATGCCCGCCGACAGCGACGCCCGGCTGCCATGGATCAGCCGCGACAGGACATCCCGACCGACATCGTCGGTGCCCATCCAGTGCGCCGCCGTGGGCGGCTTCCGCACGGTCAGCCAACTGGATACGTTCGGCTCATAGGGCGCCAGCAACGGTGCCGCTATCGCCACGACAAGGAACAGCAGGACGATCACGCCGCCCGCCAGGGCGGTCGGGTTGCGCCGCAGCCGGCGCCAGACCCGCGATTGCGACCAGCCGGAGCGGGCGGGGGCGGGCGCCGTCGCGACGGCATTGGAAATGCTCATGATGGCGTCCTCCCTCAGGCGCGGAGCCGGGGGTTAAGCAGGAAATACAGCATGTCCGCCAGCAGGTTCATCAGGATGAAGGCGGTGCCGGTGAACAGCACGACCCCCTGCACGACGGCGTAGTCGCGGTTGAACACGGCATCGACGATCAGCTTGCCAAAGCCCGGAATGGTGAAGATCTGTTCCGTCAGCACCGCGCCGGACAGCAGTTCCCCCAGTTGCAGCGTGCCGAGCGTCACGACGGGGATCAGTGCGTTGCGGAACGCATGGCGCAGCACGACGACCCGTTCGGCCAAACCCTTGGCCCGCGCCGTCCTGACGTAGTCGGCCTGGAGCGCAGACAGCATGGAGCTACGGGTGTGCCGCATCATGATCGCGGCGATGCCGGTGCCCAGCACGAAGGCCGGCATGATCATGGTCTGGATGTTCCGCACGGGGTCTTCCAGCGGGCTGGTATAGCCCGACGCCGGCAGTAGACCCCATTGAACCGACACCAGCATGATCAGCATGATCCCCAGCCAGAAGTTGGGGATCGAGATGCCGGACAATGCCACCACGTTGGCACCAACATCCCAGCCGCTGCCCTTGCGGACCGCCGAGATGATGCCGGCCGGGATGCCGATCGCCAGGGCGATGATCATCGCCATGATGCCGAGCTGAAGCGTCACCGGCAGCTTGGTCAGGATCAGCTCCGTCACCGGCATCTGGCTGCGGATGGAAATGCCCATGTCGCCCGACAGCACGCCGGTCAGCCAGTACCAGTACTGGACCACGATCGGGTCGTTCAGGTGGTATTTCTCGCGGATGAACGCCAGCATCTCGGGTGTCCGCTCATCCCCGGCGATGGCGAGCGCCGGATCGCCGGGAAGCAGGAGCTGAAGCGAGAAGACCAGCAGCGAGATCAGCAGCAGGGTCGGGATGCTTACGGCAAGGCGCCTCGCCATAAAGGCCAACATGGGGGCGGTCCTTCTACTTCTGAGAACGGAGCGTTACTTGGAAACCGACACACCTTCCAGGCGGATCATGCCGTCCGGATGCGGCTTGAAGCCCTTGACCTTGGACGACAGCGCCCAGAACCAGTTCTGATGGTAGAGGTAGATCCGTTCATGGTCGGCCAGATAGAGTTCGGCCGCCTTTTGGTATTCGGCCTTGCGGGCTTCCAAGTCGTTCGTGGTCCGGGCGGCGTTCAGGTGGGCATCGACCTCGGGATTGCAGTACTTGCCGTCGTTCAGCCCGCCCTTGCACGAGATGAAGTTGTGGGTGTTGCCGTCGGGGTCGGCCCGGCCGCTCCAGCCGATCAGGAAGGCCTCGAAGTCGCCTCGGGTCTGGCGGTCGAGTCCAGTCGCGAACTCGGTCGCGTTGACCGAAACGTCGAACCCGGCTTCTCCGGTCAGCGCCTGGATCACCTCGGCGACGCGAAGCTGCTCCGGGTTGTTCGGCGTCATCAGCTCGACCTTGACCCGGCCATGGCCGGCTTCGTCCATCAGCTTCTTGGCCTGCTCCAGGTCGCGCTCCTGCACTGGGACGGTCTTGGCGTAGAACGGGTTGTTCGGCGCTACCGGCTGGTTGCCGATGGTATGCTCGCCCTCGAAACCGACCTGATTGATGATCGTGCGGTCGAGCGCCAGTTCGAACGCCCGCCGGACCTTGACGTCCTTGGCGAGCACGTTGTCCGAACGCGGACCATTCGCCATGTTGAAGGTGATGCCCTGGTACCCGAGGCTGGTCGCCTGCTCCAGCTTCAGCGAACTGTCGGAACGCACCGTCGGCAGGTCCGCCGGGGCCGTCCGCTCGATGATCTCCAAACCGCCCGACTGAAGGTTCGCCAGCCGCACCGTCGTGTCCGGGATCGGCAGGTAGACGACCCGCTGGAC
>DASQKT010000425.1:0-5679 GCA_035630415.1 Skermanella sp. | reverse complement strand
GCTGCTACACGCGCGGACTGGGGCGGGTGTTCTACTTCCGCCCCGGTCACGAAACCTATCCGACCTTCCATGACGGCAATGTTCAGCGCGTCATTGCCAATGCCGTCCGCTGGGCGGCTCCGCGCGACACGGCTCTGATGCGGTTCGGGCGGAGTGCCGCACTTGAGGATTTAGAGTAGTTCGGGCGCGAGTGCTTTTCCGCCACCTTCACCCAGCCCTCAATCAACCAGTCCTCAATCAACCAGTCCTCAATGCGTCAGCTCGTGCATGTACCCGAGCTTCGCGATCACCACCGGCGACAGGATGAACGGATAGAAGTCGGGCTGGCCCATGCTGCGGTTGAGGGCGTTGACCGCATAGGTCAGCGGCAGCCAGTTCTCGATCAGCTCGTCGATGTTCTTCGCCTTGTGCGGGTCGAAATCGACCTGCGCCTCCAGTTCGTGGCCGATCTTGATCCGGGGCCGGACCTTGATGCCGAAGGAGCGGGCGGTTTCCAGGGTATCGACGATGTGCAGGTAATGCGCCCAGGTCTCCGCGAAGTCTTCCCACGGATGGGCGGTGGCGTAAGTGCTGACGAAGTTGTTCTGCCAGTCAGGAGGGGCGCCGGTGCTGTAATGGCGCTGGAGCGCTTGTCCGTAGTCTTCCCGCTCGTCGCCGAAGACGGCGCGGCATTTCTCCAGGGCTTCCTCGCCGCAGTCGCGGACGATCTTGTCCCAGAAGTAGTGGCCGATCTCGTGGCGGAAATGGCCCAGCAGCGTCCGGTACGGCTCGCCCATCTGAGTCCGACGCTTCTCGCGCTCGGCATCGTCCGCTTCGGCGACGTTGATCGTGATCAGCCCTTCGTCGTGGCCGGTCAGCACGGCGGTCACGTTGCCGTTGGCGTCGACCTGATCCGACAGGAAGTCGAAGGCCAGCCCGCCCTGCGGATCGTCGATCCGGTTCTTCAGCGGCAGCTTCAGCTTGATCATCGTATAGAACAGATGATGCTTGGCCATTTCCATCTTGCGGTACCGCGCCATGTTTTCGGCATCGGCCAGATTTGGAATGGTCCGGTTATGACGGCAGGCGGCGCAGTGCGTCTCGGTATGGTCGGACGGGATCAGCCAGTTGCAGGCATTGAGATCCGCGTTCTGGCAGAACCGGTATAGCTGACCCGATGCGGCCAGCGCCAGCCACTGGTCGCCTTCCGGCTCCAGGGCCGAGATCGTGTTCATATCCGGGATATAGCCCAGCCGGTGCCCGCAGCTCTCGCAGACCGTGTTCTCGAAGTACAGCGGCTGACCGCAGTTCTGGCATTCAAACAGCTTCATAGCACTCTAGCCTTGCCTGATTTCGATCGCGGCTGGCTGGCAGCACCATGGATTGCGGCTCTCGCCTCCGCGAACAGTTGCCGAGCAACACGCCATCGGTGCGGCGTGTTCCAGCGTTGACAAATGAATTTCAAGCAACAGGAATGCGCCGACTGCAATACTGCTCAATAAAGGTTTAGGGCAGATCGATAGGCTGTTCCGAATTGAACAAGGTATTGCACATTAATTATGCCGATGATTGTCCGGTACCGGGATTCGTTATAGTAAGTGCGAAATTTTCGATCATGACCAGCGCAATCCGAACACTAGGAGCCGGCAACCAGCGTTCCAGGATATCGCCGGCCGCCTTCAGCCGGCGCTCCGCTGCACTGGCGACCGCATCCAGGATGGCCCGTTCATCCGCCGACAGCAGCGAGCAGGCGGTGCACCGGATGCCGGGGGGCTTTCGGGCCATGGCGCTGACCAGATCCATCAACGCACCGAGCTGGGATGCGGCGCCAGTCATGCCGTTGTTGGCGTAGACTTCCCGCAGCAGGTCGCCGCAAGGTTTGCTTTGCCTTTTGCAGGCGGTCCAATAGCGCAGGCTCCAGAGAACCAGACGCTCCGACGGCTTCAGGTCGTGGATGCTCCAGGCGGCCGGCGTTGCGGCGGCGCAGTTCTTCATGATGACGATACTACTCTTCCTAGTCGGCGGTGCCGGCGGCGGGAGTGATCAGCGGACGGTCCAGATCGTCCCGCCGCGATACCAGCACCGGATGGTCGAAGGTTTCCGTAAGACGATCCGGCGTCATGACGCTCCAGGGATCGCCGGACGCCAGGATGCGGCCTTCGCGGAGCAGGACGACGGTGTCGGCATGGATGGCGGCAAGGTTGGCGTCGTGCAAAACCGCCAGGACGCCCCAGCCCTTGCGGGCCAACCCGCCGGCCAGACCGAGCAGCCGGGCCTGATGGCGGATATCCAGGCTGGAGGTCGGCTCGTCCAGGATCAGGTATCGGGTTCCGGATTGCCCGCCGTCTTCCAGCTGGGCGAGGACGCGGGCGAACTGGACGCGCTGGCGCTCTCCGCCCGACAGGGTCGGGTAGGCGCGTCCCGCCAGATGCCAGACGTCGGCCGCCTTCAGCGACGCCTCGGCGGCGGCCATGTCCTCGGCCCTGGTGGAACGTGCCCGGTGGGGCGCCCGCCCCAGCATGACCACCTCCGCGACGCTCAGCGGAAACGTCAGCGACACAGACTGCGACAGCACGGCGCGGCGGCGGGCGAGGTCCCGCCGGTCCCAGCGCTTCAAGTCGCGTCCGTCCAGGGTGACCTTCCCGAAGTCGGGCGCCGCTTCACCCGACAGCAGCCGGACCAGGGAGGACTTTCCGGCCCCGTTGGGTCCCAGCACGGCGGTCAGCGTGCCGGGACGGATCGAGATGGACACCTCGTCGACGACGAACCTGCCGCCCCGGCGCAGGCTGACGCCCTCGGCCTCGATCATGGCGGGAAGCTCCGCCGCTGGCGGATCAGCAACCACAGGAAGAACGGACCGCCCAGCAGGGCGGTGACCAGACCGATCGGCAATTCGGCGGGAATGACGACGGTGCGGGCCAGCATGTCCGCGCACAGCATCAGCGTGCCGCCCAGCAGAGCGGAGGCGGGCAGCAGCAGCCGGTGGCCGGCGCCCGCCATCAATCGGACCAGATGCGGCACGACAAGGCCGACGAAACCGATCACGCCGGCCGCCGCCACCCCGGCCCCGACGGCGGCTGCCGTGGCGATGACGATGCGGCGCTTGGCAGGTTCGACGTCGAAGCCGAGCAGGCCGGCCTCGCGTTCGCCCAGCAGCAGCGCGTCGAGCACCCCGGCCCAGCGGCCGGCGGCGACGACGGCGCCGACGGCGAAGGGCGCCAGCCCGAGCACCGTCGTCCAGGTGGCCCCGCCCAGCGATCCCATCGACCAGAACGTGATGTCCCGCAACTGCCGGTCATCGCTGCCGAAGATCAGGAAGCCGGTCACGGCGCCCGCGATGGCGTTGATCGCGATGCCGGCCAGCAGCAGCGTGGAGACATCGGTCCTGCCGTCGTCGCTGGCTATGCGCTGGATCGCCAGCGTGGTGCAAAGGCTGCCGGCGAAGGCGGCCAGCGGCAGAGCGAACGGGCCGACGGTGCCGGCCAGCAAGGCAGGCACGCCCAGGACGATTACCGCCACGGCCGCCATGGCCCCTCCCGCCGACACCCCGATTAGGCCAGGATCGGCCAGTGGGTTGCGGAACAGGCCCTGCATCATCGCCCCGCTGACGGCCAGCGCCGCACCCAGTCCGAACCCCAGCAGCGTTCGCGGCAGGCGGAGGTGCAGCACGATCGCCGCGTCGCGCGGGCTGGCGTCCGCCGCGTGGAGCAGCGTCCGCAGCACGGTTCCCGGCGATATCGCCGACGCGCCGACGCCGAGGCTCGCGATGATGGCGACAGCCGCCAGCACGGACAATATTGCCAGGATGCCGGCGTGCCGGGAGCGTCCTGTCCATATGGCGTCCCGCAGCGGCAGCGAGGTCATGACCGCCCGCCCGGCTTGGGGGCGGCATCGTTGGCCAGATCCTGGGCCAGTTCGGGATGCAGCGCCAGTGCCAGGTCGGCCACTGCATCGGGCAGGCGCGGGCCGAAGCCCAGCAGGTAAAGGGTATCCATCACGACCAACCGGCCGCTCAAGGCCGCCGGAGTGCCGGCGAACTGGGGCAATGCCAGGACGGCGTCGCGTCCGCCCGCCGCATCGACGGCTTCGGTCGGGAGCAGCAGGACATCGGGCGCCGCATCCAGGATCGCTTCGCCCGAGGCCGGTTTGTATCCGTCGTAGCCGTCGATCGCGTTAATGCCTCCCGCCAGCCGGATCATCGCGTCGGCCGCCGTGTTCCGGCCGGCTGCGACCGGCGCGCCGCGCCCCAGCCCCATCAGGAACAGGACCCTGGGGCGTCCGGCGGCCTTTTCGACGACGCGGCTGACGGCGGCGAGACGGTCCGTGGTTTCCCGCGCCATAGTTTCAGCCTCGCCTTGCCTGCCAAGGGCGGCGCCGACTGCCCTGATCTTGTCGGCAACGCCCTCCGGCGTCGGGCGGTCGGGAATAAGCTTCAGCGGTATCCCAAGCCCGCGCATCTGCTCGATCGTGGCGGGCGGACCGGCATTGTCGCTCAGCAGGACCAGATCGGGGTGAAGGGCCGCGACCCCTTCGGCGGACAGGGCACGCATGTAGCCGACCTGGGGCAAAGCGCGCATTTCCAGCGGATGCAGACTGGTGCTGTCCACGGCGACCAGCCGGTCGCCCAGCCCCAGTTCGTTGACGATCTCGGTGACCGCTCCGCCGACCGAGACGATGCGCCCGGTGGTCTGTGGCGAGGTCTGCGCCGACACTTGCGATACCAGTAGCAGGAGCGTTGCCAGCAAAATCACGGGCTTCATCATGCTTGACCCTCGTGCAGACGCCTTGGCCGTGCCGGCCTTCAATTGATTGATAGTGCGACTCGTTCTCAATTGCAAGGTGATGAACGCTCCTGCATTGCCTTACATCGGAGTAACTCTCAGCGCGCGGCCAGCGTCTTCGGTCGGCCCGCCGGCCTTCCGGTCAGCCGGACACGATATCCGGGCACAGTGCGGAATTCCGGAACGGTCCTGGCGGTTCCAGCCAAGTGCCTCCGGCATAGGTGTTTTGCGTCAATCGCTTAGCACAATCCACCCGGCATATCTAAGGCTGCACCAATGTGGCACGGAACCTGCTGATAGAGGCGCCAGACCGATCGTAAAGCAAGAAGCCTCATCGAGGGAGAAACCACCATGCAGGCCACCGCAAGCGCTGCTGCCGCAGCGCCGGCTTCTCACAAGAAGTTCTACAAGCACCTCTATTTCCAGGTATTGGTCGCCATCGTCCTTGGCGTGCTGCTGGGTTATTTCTACCCGCAGCTCGGCGAGAGCATGAAGTGGCTGGGCGACCTGTTCATCAAGCTGATCAAGATGCTGATCGCCCCGATCATCTTCTGCACGGTCGTCCACGGCATCGCCAGCATGGAAGACATGAAGAAGGTCGGCCGGGTCGGCGTGAAAGCGCTGATCTACTTCGAGGTCATGACCACGCTGGCCCTGATCGTCGGCCTGGTCGTCGTCAACCTGTGGCAGCCCGGCGCCGGCATGAACGTCGATGTCGCCTCGCTCGACACCAAGGCCATTGCCGCCTACACGTCGAAGGCGGCCGAGCAGGGCACCATCGCCTATATCATGCATATCGTGCCGAGCACGGTGGTCGGCGCCTTCGCCGAAGGCGAAATCCTTCAGGTGCTGTTCGTAGCACTGCTGTTCGGCTTCGCCCTGTTCAGCCTGGGTGAGCGCGGCAAGCCGCTGCTGGGCA
>DASQKT010000424.1:0-5421 GCA_035630415.1 Skermanella sp. | reverse complement strand
ACCCGGATCTCGCCGGTCTTGAAGTTCTCCAGCGCCCGCTGGCGTGCGGTCTGCGACTTGTTGCCGTGGATCGCTTCCGCCCGGACCGCGATCTGGCCGAGTTGCTCGACGACGCGGTTGGCGCCGTGCTTGGTGCGGGTGAAGACCAGGGCGCGGCCGATTTCCGGACGCTTCAGGACTTCGCCCAGCAGCGGGCGCTTGTCCGACTTCTCGACGAACATGACGTGCTGTTCGATCCGCTCGGCGGTGCTCGACACCGGCGTCACTTCGACCCGGACCGGCTCGGTCAGGATCTTGTCGGCCAGCTTGGCGATTTCCGGCGGCATGGTGGCGGAGAAGAACAGCGAGTGGCGCTTGGCCGGCAGCGTCTTCAGGATGCGCCGGACATCATGGATGAAGCCCATGTCCAGCATGCGGTCGGCTTCGTCCAGGACGAACACTTCGAGCCGGTCGAGCTTGACCAGCCCCTGCCCGATCAGGTCGAGCAGACGGCCCGGCGTCGCCACCAGGATATCGACGCCGCGCGACATGGCTTGGACCTGCGGGTTCTGGCCGACGCCGCCAAAGATCACCGTATGGGTCAGCGGCAGGTTGGCGCCATAGGTCTTGAAGCTGTCGCCGATCTGGATCGCCAGTTCGCGCGTCGGCGTCAGGACCAGGGTGCGGGCACCCTGCGGACCCGGCCGGGTGCGGGTGGCGGACAGGCGATGGAGGATGGGCAGCGCAAAGGCCGCCGTCTTGCCGGTACCCGTCTGGGCGACGCCCAGCAGGTCGCGGCCTTCGAGCAGGTGCGGGATAGCCTGCGCCTGGATCGGGGTCGGAGTGGAATAGTTCTCGGCGCTGATGGCGCGCAGGATCGGCTCGCTCAAGCCGAGATCGCTGAAAGACGTCACTGTTAAAGGATCTTTCGGGGCCTTGACCGCGCGCTGCCGGGCCGCCCTCTGGTGCTGATGCGGGTCTTCCGGATGCAGCGGCACGTACTGCCGCTTCGCGCGATCACGAAAGACAATTGATCGAGACCGATAGTTGCTCTTTCGCAAGTGCGAAGTCAAGGGGCCTTAGGTCAGAGCTTCGCCGGTACGCAGGCGGCGGCTCTGCGGATCTAACGAAATGCCGAGTGACGATGGGGCCGCTCCGCCTGTTGACGGGTATGGGAAACAAAGTCGAGGAGATGGACATGCGAGCCCAAGCGTGGCGGGGGCGTTCCAGTTCGAGCAGTCTTGCCGGTCCCCTGTTGATGGTGGCGGGCGCGTCGCTGCTGGGATACTGGCTCTATCAGAAGCGGACCGGCGGTTCCCATCGATCTGCACCCGGCTACCGCCCCCCGAGCGGCGACGACCGCATCCCGGATGTCGGACGCCTTGCGTATTTCGGTCCGCTTCGGCCGACCGGGCAGCCCGTCGCCTCCGGCCAGGGCCAGAATGAGGATCAGGGCCAGAATCAGGGCCAGGATCGGGAAGACAGCCGGCCGGGCCGGAGATACGCGGCGTTCAGCGATCCGGAGAAAGCTCCCGTCGAGCAGGGAAGCTGCTACGGAGCGGTCAGGCATGCCGGCCCGGAGAATATGCGGGACCGGGAGCGGCGCCCCTGGGACAAGGTCGATGAAAGCGTGGACGAGTCGTTCCCGGCCAGCGACCCGCCCTCGGCCTCGCCGGGAAGCAACTGATTTCAATCAACGGCAAGGACCAGGCGCCATGTCTCGAGACTCAGGATTGATCACCATGCGCGGTCTTGCCGCGTTCACGACAGGCGCGCTGGCGGCCGTGATTGCCAGCCGTGTCCTGCCGCCCATCGTGGCGCAGGCGGCGGGCTCCGCGCAGGCAGCGGCGGGACGCGACCCGTTCGACGGGCTGGCGGAGGACCACAGGATCATCCTGTCGCTGCTGGACCGGATGACGTCCAGTCCGGACAACGCGGTGTTCGACCGCACGCAGCTTCTCCTGCGCTTGAAGCGGCGGCTGTCTGCCCATGCGGTGGCGGAAGAGGACGTGGTATATCCGCTGCTCCATGGCCGCGCCCATGAGGAGGAAGACACCATGCATCTTTACAGCGAGCACGCGGAGATGAAGATGCATCTCTTCACGCTGGAGCAGATGCCCAAGAGCGACCCGCGCTGGCGCGGCATCGCCACCGAACTGAGGGACCTGATCGCAGGGCACGTCAAGCAGGAGGAGGAAATCGACTTTCCCAAGCTTCGCGCCGTTCTCGACCAGAAGGAAACGGCCATGATGTCCGGCGGGGTGCAGCGGGAAAAAGCCCTGCTGCTTTGAGGCTTTCCCAGGCGAGGGGATCGGGATGCTTCAAGGCTCCGGTCCCGCTTCGCGCTCAGTCTCGGCATTGATCACGGCGCCGAGCAGGACGGTGTAGGCCAGCAGGTAAAGCCAGATCATCAGCGTCAGGACAGCGCCGGCCAAGCCAAACGCCGTCGCGTAGTTGGCGATTTGCTGGACATAGAGCGTGAAGCCCATGGAGGTCACGATCCAGACCATGGCGGTAAAGATGGAACCCCAGCCGACCCATCGCCAACGCGGAGCGGAGTGGCAGGGTCCCAGCCGGTAGCAGATGGCGAGCGCCCCGATAATGAGGACGCCGACGACCGGCCAGCGGCCATATACGTAGATCTTCGACCAGAGAGGGTCCTGGGCTGGGTCCGAGATCAGGAACGGCGTGGCCGTGAGAATGCCGGTCAGGCCGGCGGCCAGTACGAAGGACCCCAGGCAGAGCAGCAGCGCCATGCCGTTCAGCTTCAGGAAACCGCGCGTTTCCACCTCGTGGTAGGCATAGTTCAGTGCCGCCATCAGGGCCCGCATGCCGAACAGTCCGCTCCAGACCAGGACCATGAGACTGCCGAACAATCCCCAGCCGAAGCCGGTCCCAGTATCCCTGGCCGTGTCCATCATCTGGCCGAACAGCGCCTGCATCGCCTGATCCGGGAAGACCGGGCCGAGTTCGCTCATCCGGTCATGGACATCGCCGCCGCCGCCGAGAGCGCCATAGGTCACGATCAGGACCGCCAGCGTTGGGATCAGCGTATAGAAGGCGAAGAACGCCACCCCGGCCGCTGCAACCCACAGTCCCTTGTCGGTGGAGGTCCGATAGGTCCTCTTGAGGATTTTCCACCAGCCGCTATAGGAAACCGCCATCTTCCCCCATGCCATGCCGGCAGGCCGTGCTGTCATCAACGCGAAAGCGTACAGCGTAGGTGCGGCGTTCGCCATGAGGGAGATAGGGGTAGAAGGGCTGGTTAGGAAAGCCTCAGCCTTTGGTCCGCAGGCTGCTGCGGCCGCCATCGACGCCGAAGACCTGCCCGGTGATCCAGCCGCTTTCCTTAGTCAGAAGGAAGGCCGCCATGGCGGCGATGTCGTCCGGTTCGCCGATCCGGCCTAGTGCATGCAGACCCGCAATGCTCTGGACCATCTGCTCGTTGGAGGTCAGGCCCTGGGCGAGCGGCGTCCGGGTCAGGCTGGGGGCCACGACATTGACCCTGACATGAGGGGCGAACTCGGCCGCGAGCGATCGGCCCAGCCCTTCGACCGCGCCCTTGGCGGAGGCGATCAGGGCGTGGTTGGCGAAGCCCTGCCGGACCGCGACAGTCGAGAACATAACGACGGAGCCTTTGGCAGACTTCAGCCCCTTCTCCGCCGCCCGGATCGCGTTGACGGCGCCCAGCACGTTCAGCCGGTAGGCCTGGATGAAGTCTTCATCCGTGGTCGCCTTCAGCGGCTTGATGTCGATCGAGCCGACGCAGTAGGCGATGCCGGCGATGCCCTCGCCGTCCTGTCCGGCCTCCTGCACGGTGGCGGAAACCGCCGCCTCGTCCAGCACGTCGCAGACGCCATGCCGGGCCTTCAGCTCGTCGGCCAGCGGTCCGATCTTGTCGGCCGAGCGGCCGGTCAGGAAAAGCGGCGCTCCGGCCCGCGCCAGCCGGCGCGCCAGAGCTTCGCCGATGCCGCCGTTGGCGCCGAAGACGATGATGGGTGCTGTCATGGGGAATGGCCCTGCTTCGCTGTTTCAGATGATAGCGCGGGAATATCGCGTTGATCGGATTACTGAACTAGCGTGCGGCGCCGCCGCGTCCACCGGCGA
The DNA here is from genome assembly GCA_035630415.1 of Skermanella sp. Lineage (GTDB taxonomy): Bacteria > Pseudomonadota > Alphaproteobacteria > Azospirillales > Azospirillaceae > Skermanella. Next base: position 1,335 of record DASQKT010000424.1, on the reverse strand, counting down.
GGCTGGCGTTTCAGGATTTCATCATGCTGTCACGCCGGCGTAACCGAAGCGTCACGCACCCCGACTATGGTCCGCGCCAACAGGCCCGGAAATCCGGGCGCATATCACGGATCAGGTCAGGCGGGAGAGAACCATGGACAAGCGCGACATCGGTGAGTTTTCGTGCAAGGCAGAAGCCTTCGAAGCGTCTGAGGACATCGGCCGCAACCCGAGCGACGGCCCGACGATGGGCGACATCATCAACAAGCGCTTCGGCCGCCGCGACATGCTGCGCGGCTCGCTCGCCGCCGCCGCCATCACGGCGGCCTTCGGCCCGCTGGCGCTCGCCACCGCCGAAAAGGCCAAGGCGGCAGCCGGCAACGGCATGAAGGCGGCCTTCAGCTTCGACGAGGTCGAGCGCGGCGTCGATCGCACCCACCATGTCGCCAAGGGCTACAAGGCCGAGATCCTGATCCGCTGGGGCGATCCCGTCCTGCCGGGAGCGCCGGCCTTCGACCCGATGAAGCAGACCGCCGCCGCCCAGAAGATGCAGTTCGGCTACAACAACGACTATGTCGGCTATATCGGCCTGCCCTATGGCTCCAACAATCCGGACCACGGCCTGCTCTGCATCAACCACGAATATACCGACGAGGAAGTCATGTTCCCCGGCGTCGGCGTGGCGCAGGACGGCAAGGACAAGGACGGCAAGGATATCGGCTTCGTCGCGATCACCAAAGAGCTGGTCGATATCGAGATGGCCGCCCATGGCGGCACCGTAATCGAGGTCAGGAAGACCGGCGGCAAGTGGGCCGTGGTCCCCGACAGCAAGTACAACCGCCGGATCACCGCGTCCGACACCGTGATGGAAATCACCGGCCCCGCCGCCGGCCATGACCGCATGAAGACCAAGGCCGACCCGGCCGGCAGGCAGGTGATCGGCATGATCAACAACTGCGCCGGCGGCATCACGCCCTGGGGCACCTATCTGTCGGCGGAAGAGAACGTCAACGGCAACTTCTGGGGCAAGGTCGCCGAAGGCCATCTGGAAGCCGAGAACTACAAGCGCATGGGCATCCCCGGCAATTTGTACAATTGGGGCGCCTATCATGACCGCTTCGACGTATCGAAGGAGCCGAACGAGGCCAACCGCTTCGGCTGGATGGTCGAGATCGACCCGCTGGACCCGGCTTCCACCCCGAAGAAGCGTACGGCGCTGGGCCGCTTCAAGCATGAGGGCGCCGAAAGCATCGTCAACAAGGACGGCCGCGTCGTCGTCTACATGGGCGACGACGAGCGCTTCGACTACGTCTACAAGTTCGTGACGGAAGGCAAGTTCGATCCGTCGAACCGCGC
>DASQKT010000423.1:0-5324 GCA_035630415.1 Skermanella sp. | reverse complement strand
CGCTCGACTACTTCGCGCCGAACGGCATCCGCGCCGTGCTCAAGGAAATGGAGAAACGGTTCGGCTGGGACCCGGTTCTCGAAGGCGAGAACGTGATCGCGCTGTCGCATCCCGACGGCAGCTCGATTTCGCTGGAGCCCGGCGGCCAGCTCGAGCTTTCCGGCGCGCCGCTCGAAACCGTGCACGAGACGGCGGAGGAGAATTCGCAGCACCTGCGGGAGGTCAAGGAAGTCGCGACCGAGATCGGTGCAGGGTACATCGGGCTCGGCTTCGCGCCGGAATGGAAGCGCGAGGACATCCACTGGATGCCCAAGGGCCGCTACAAGATCATGCGCGAGTACATGCCCAAGCGCGGCACGCTGGGTTTGGACATGATGATGCGGACCTGCACCGTTCAGGTGAACCTGGATTTCGGGTCCGAAGCCGACATGGTCAAGAAGTTCCGGGTCAGTCTGGCCCTTCAGCCGATCGCAACGGCGCTGTTCGCCAACTCTCCCTTCACCGAAGGCAAGCCCAACGGCTTCCAGAGCTACCGCAGCCATATCTGGACCGATACCGATCCCGACCGCTCCGGCGACCTGCCGTTCGTGTTCCAGGAAGGCTTCGGCTTCCAGCAATACGTCGACTACGCGCTGGACGTCCCGATGTACTTCGTCTACCGCGACGGCAAGTACATCGACGCCTCCGGCCAGAGCTTCCGCGACTTCCTGCAAGGCAAGCTGCCGGCGCTGCCGGGCGAACTGCCGCTGATGACCGACTGGGCCGACCATCTGACGACGCTGTTCCCGGAAGTGCGCCTCAAGCGCTACCTGGAAATGCGCGGCGCCGACGGCGGTCCCTGGCGCGGCCTCTGTGCCCTGCCGGCCCTGTGGGTCGGCCTGCTCTACGACAGCCAGTCGCTGGACGCCGCCTGGGATCTCGTCAAGGACTGGACCGACGAGGAACGCGCCCACCTGCGAGCAGATGTCCCGCGCCGCGCCCTGGACACCATCCACCGGGGCCGTCCGCTCAAGGACCTTGCGATGGATGTCCTCCGCGTCGCCGAAGCCGGCCTAGCCCGCCGCGCCCGCAACGACCGCTGGGGCGACGACGAGACCCACTTCATCAACACGCTGCTGGAAGTCGTCGAAACCGGCGAAACCCCGGCGACCAAGCTGCTGAAGCGCTACCACGGCGACTGGAAAGGCGACATCGACCGCGTCTTCGCCGAGTTCTCATACTGAACGCCGGAGTTGTTGGGCCACGGCCCAACCTACGGGCACCTGCTTCGTAGGTTGGGCCGTGGCCCAACAAGCATGCTACCGTCCCACGACCCCCTCCATATTCGCCCCGGCCAGATTGGCTCCCGTCAGATCCGCCCCGTTCAGCACCGCCTCCCGCAAGTCAGCGCCGCGCAGATCGGCTTGAGCCAACGCCGCATCGGTCAGGTTGACGCGGCGCAAATCGGCGTTGCGCAGGTTGGCTCCTTCAAGCCGGGCGCGGTGCATGTTCGCACGCCAGACATGCCCGGTGCCGCTCTGGATATGGACCGGGTTCAGCTTCGCTCCCGCAAGGTTGGCGCCGGTCAGGGTCGCGCGCTCCAGGTTGACGCCCCGGAGATCCGCATCCGACAGGTCGGCGCGGCGGAGATCGGACAGCGACATGTCGGTCATCGCCAGCACGCTGCCCGCCAGCTTGGCGCCGACAAGCACGCAACTCTGCATGATCGCGGCGGACAGGTTCACGGATCGCAGATCGTACCCGCTCAGGTCCACTCCGCCCAGGTCCGCCCGGCTGCCCGACTTGCCGCCGCTGTCCATCCAGGCCGCATGCTCCGTCAGCAGTTCCGGCATCCCGCGCCCCATCTCGCTGAACGGCTTCGCCATGATCGCACCGGCCAGTTCCGGCGCGCGGCGCTGCATGTCGTCCATGATGACGCCGATCATGATCGCGTTGGTCAGCTTGACGTTGCCGAACTGTGCCCCCGACAGGATAGCCCCGCTCAGCCGCGCACCGGACAGGTTGGCGTCCGTCAGGTCGGCTCCCTGTAGATCGGCGCCGGTCAGGTCCGAATTGGTCAGGTTGGCGCGGATGAACTTGGTGCCGCGCATGATCGCGTCCGTCATGTCGGTCTGCATGACGAAGGCATTCGATACCCGTGCCCGCGACAGGTTGGCTCCGCGCATCGTGGCGCAGGTCAGCTCCGTGGTCAGCTTGACGGCGGCGCCGTTGACCGAAGACATGTCCCCCGCCTTGCCGACATGGACCAGGGTGCCGTCGCGCAGGTCGGCGTCCAGCAGCATCGCATCGCTGAGAATCGCCCCGCGCAGGCAAGCCCCGCGCAGGTCGGTCCGGGTCATGGTCGCCCCGGTCAGGTTCGCCAGCCGCATGTCGGTGCCGTAGAGATCGGCGTTGGACAGGTTGGAGCCGAGCAGCCGCGTGCTGAACAGCTTCGCGCCGCTGAAATCCGCTTCGGTAAGGTCCAACCCGCTGAGGTCCAGATGGGAAAGGTCACGCATCTTGAAACTGGCGCGTGTGCCGCCCGGCTGGCGCTTGAGAAACGCCCTGTGTCTCGACGCCAGGACTGTCAATTCCTGCTGGGAAAGCCGCATGCGCGGAATATCGGCGGTTTCGCCAGAAGCGGAGGTCATAACGGCGCCATCCTGGAATCTACCCTGATAGTTTGCGTCGCAAACAAGAACAAACCGTTAAGACCATTTTCACGAAACGGTCCCATCGCATATCCGAATATGTCCAAACCATGGGAACTGTCGCAACGCCGTCCAGTTGGAGTCTGCCGAACCGAATACTCCAACCGAAGTGAAGCAAAGCGATGGCCGAACAAACTCCCCTGTCCGAGAGCGCCAGCGCCGTCGATCCTGAAATCGACGCAGCCCGCAACGACAAGACCCATGAGATCGCTCCCGATCTGGCCTATCGCCGGCTCGGCATCGTCAACGTCGTCTTCGCCGGCCGGCCCGGCGCCGGCGACCGGCAATGGGTTCTGATCGACACCGGCATCTCCGGAACCAAGGGCCTGATCAAATCAGCCGCCGAGGAACGCTTCGGCCCGACCGCCCGTCCCGCCGCCATCGTCATGACCCACGGCCATTTCGACCACATCGGCGCGCTGGAGGACCTGGCGGAGGAATGGGACGTCCCCGTCTATGCCCACCCCCTCGAACATCCCTACCTGGACGGCAAAGCCTCATACCCGCCGGGCGACTCGTCGGTCGGCGGCGGAGCCATGGCTGCCCTCGCGCGCTTCTACCCGCGCGGCCCCGTCAACGTGGCCGCCCGTCTCAAGAGCCTCCCCGAAGACGGCAGCATCCCCGGCATGTCCGGCTGGCGCTGGATTCACACGCCCGGCCACAGCGTCGGCCATGTCTCGTTCTGGCGGGAGAGCGACCGCGCGATCATAGCCGGCGACGCCTTCGTCACCACCGACCAGGAATCCGCCTACGCCGTCGCCGTCCAGAAAGCCCAAATGCACGGCCCGCCGATGTACTACACGGTCGAATGGGACAAGGCGAAGTCCTCGGTCGAGAAACTCGCCGCCCTTGAACCCGACCTCGTCATCACCGGCCACGGCGAAGCGATGCGCGGTCCCGAGATGCGCACCGCCCTGCACGCCCTGGCACGCGACTTCGATCGCATAGCGGTTCCGAAGCAGGGCATCTACCTGAAGGAACCCGCACGGGCGGAGGACGGCTCGGCCTATCGGCGCTGAGGCGGGACTGAGGCATACGGTAGGATGAATTTGCCGCAGCTGGTACGGGTGGAGTTTCGCTGGCTGACGGCAGAGCGCCATGCCATCACCTCGGCTCCCGCCCCGCACCCGTGCCGTGAAGCAAACCTGATGCCGTCGCGCCGACTGATCCAACGCTATGACCAGTTCTTCAAACGCCTGCTCGAACGCGATGGTACGGCGGGAGCGCTCCTTCGGGAAAGACTGCCGCCGGCAGTGGCGGGACGACTTGGTCCAGACGCACCGGAACTCGTCGGCGGCTCGTTCGTGAACAGGGAATTGCAGGAGCACCAGACCGACAGACTCTATCGCGCGCGTATGGTGGACGGTGAAATCGCCTTCATCTATGCGCTGATCGAGCACAAATCCTCACCCGATCTGAATGTGACGCTGCAACTGCTGGGTTACATGGTGCAAATCTGGCAATGGTGGATCAGGCAGGAAGGCAACGGTGGAAACAGCCGGCGGCGACGCCTGCCGCCCATCTTCCCGATCGTCGTCTATCATGGCGAGGCCGAGTGGCACATACCGCTCGACTTCATCGGCGGCATGGATCTGTCGGTCGATGACGCCCTCCGTTCGCATCACCTGAACTTCAGCTATTCGCTGGCCGACCTTGGGCGGATCGAAGACGCCGAGCTGTCCCGAGAAGAAACCCTCCGGATCGGCTTCCTGATCCTGAAGCATGGCAGCCGGGATGGCGACTTGCGGGAAACCCTGCTGAAACTCGGCAGACACGCCTTCGCATTGGGTTATGATGACTTGGTGGCCTTGGTGCGCTACATTCTCGCTGAACCAAATGACGTCGAGGCGGCGATCGTTCAGGAGGTTCTGAAGGAAATCATACCCGGCCAGGAGACGAGGATCATGTCGATCGCGGCAGAGCAGTGGAAAGCCGAAGGCATTCTGATTGGCGAAATCAGAGGCAAGGCGCTGGGTATAGAAGCCGGCAAAGCTGACCTCCTTCTGCGCCAGCTACGGCGTCGCTTCGGCACGCTACCGGAAGCCGTACAGGCACGAGTTCAGTGCGCCTCCGAGGACCAGTTGAACGAGTGGGCGGAAAGCCTCTTGGATGCATCGACGCTGGATGCGGTCTTCGGCACGCACGGGACCAACTGATGCCGGGTGAAAATGCTGATGAAGTTTCCGTCAATGGCGGATGTGATTTGCGCAGGCCGGTGCCGGCACGGTAGAATAAAGCCAGCACATGGTGATTTCCGTCAAACTCCACGAGCCACCGGGCGGTTCGACGGCTGAAGCGTAAAGTTGTCCGTCATGACAATTGCTTACAATTCATGTCGGGTAGGACATGTCATGACGCCGCCGCCTCGAAGGTCGCATAAAGCTTCCGCGCCGTCTCCACGACCTCCCACGTGCCGACGAACCCGGCGGGCATGACGAAGCTGCTGCCGGCGCGGAAGGTCCTTTCGCCACCGGCCTCGTCGCGGACCACGACGACGCCGCTCATCAGATGACAGAACTCGTTCTCGGTGAAGTTGACCCTCCACACTCCGGGGGCGCCCTCCCATATACCGGTGGAGAACTGGCCGGTCCGGTCGGTGAAGTAGTTCCACGCGGTCTGGTCCGGTGACCCCGC
>DASQKT010000422.1:0-6886 GCA_035630415.1 Skermanella sp. | reverse complement strand
TGAAGCGGCCACACCTATAACGGCAACTGCAAGCGATGAGATCGCGCGCCCGTCGAGAATGCTTGAGTAAATCCGGATCTCCCCGTAATACTTTCGCGCGGATTATGGGGCATCTTGCCCGTTGAGGGAGGTCCGGAGATGGTGCGGGTGCGGGGCGGCTTCGGCTGCCTGGTAGCGTTGGTCACCGCCGTTCTGGTTTGCCTCGCCTTTCCCGGCCTCGCCAATCAATCGACCGCCGATCCGATGTCCCCACGTCAGTTGACGCCGGAACAGCGGGAGGAAGCCGACCTCTTCGTCCTCGGCAATACCGTCTTCATCCTGTACCACGAGTTGGGCCATGCGCTGATCGACCAGCTCGGCTTGCCCGTCCTGGGGCACGAGGAAGACGCGGCGGACAACCTCGCCAGCATCATGATGATCCCCGAACAAGCCGATCCGATGATGGACGAGTTGATCATCGCCGCGGCCGACGGCTGGTATCTCGGCAATATCTGGCAGCACGAAGCCGGCAACACGGAGCCCGCCTGGTGGGGCGAGCACGCGCTCGACATGCAGCGGTTCTATTCCGTCGTGTGCCTGATGTATGGCAGCGATCCGGCCGGCTTCTCCGACCTCGCGGAAAGCGTCAGCTTGCCGTCGGACCGGCGATCGACTTGCCCTAACGATTACGCCCAGGCCCGCGCGGGATGGACCCGGTTGCTGGCGCCCCACATGAACCCTGTCGAGTCGCGCTCGGCGCGCGACAGCCGGATCTCGCTAGAATTCGAAGCGCCGGACCCGGCGCACGGCTACGTCTCGTCCCTGCTGCACGAGTCGGGGCTGATAACCGCCATCGCGCGCGACATCGGGACCAGCTTCAAGCTGCCCGGCGACCTGACCGTCCGGTTCAGGAACTGCGGCGGCAACGTGGCGAATGCCTTCTATGACAAGGCCGGACCGGCAGTGACCCTTTGCTACGAACTCGTTTCGTTTTACAACGAACTGATCCTGAGCGATATCGCCCGAAGATAGCCGGGTCGACCACCCGGAATTCCCATCGGTTGAGGCAAATCAAAGATTCCTCAACATTCCTGTACCACACTCGACGCTAACGGCCTCCCTCGGCCGGACCCATTCTGGTTTCGGAGCGGATGCTGCGGCGGGCGATTTAAATGAAATTGACGAATACCACTCTGCTGACTCGTCTTCTGACGGGCTTCGGCACCATCCTGGCACTCTCCTGTCTGCTCGGCCTGATATCGCTGAACAAGATCCAGACGGTCAGTGGGCTGACGGACGATCTCTATGAACATTCCCTGACCGTGGCGACGTCCGTGCTCGAAGCGAACGCCGGCATCATCGCCATGCACCGTTCCATGAAGGACGTGGCACTCGCTCAGGACGCCGCCGCGATCGACACCGCCGCGCAGGCGGTGGACGCATCGGAAAAGCAGGTATTCGCCGCCCTGGCCGTCGCGCAGGATCGCTTTCTGGGCGATAAGGCACAGTTTGACGAGACGCTGAAGGCGATTCGCGACTGGCAGCCGATCCGGGCGCAAGTCATCCAGGCCATGAAGGCCGGCGACCGGGAAACGGGTGCTACGATCACCAAGACCAAGGGTGCGGCCCAGGTCAAGCTGATCGCCGAACGGATGGATGCCCTGGTTGCCGGCGTCAAGCGCCGTGCCGCCAGCTTCGCGGCGGAAGCGACGGAAACTGGAGCACAGGCCAAGACACTGGTGACGTCGGCCCTCGCGGTCATGATCGTCCTGGGCCTCGCCATCGCCTGGGCGATCACCCACGGCATCCGGGGTCCGATCGGGCAGTTGCGCGACGTGATGGGACGGCTGGCGAAGCAGGACTACACAGCCGTGGTGCCTTATACCGCCAACACCAACGAGATCGGCCAGATCGCCAAGGCCGTCGAGTTCTTCAAGGAGAACGGGCTTGCGGTGGAGCGCCTGCGTGCCGAGCAGGAGAGGATCAAGACCGAAGGCGAGGCGCTGCGGAAGAAGCAGATCATGGCTCTCGCCGACGATTTCGAGGCCCATGTCGAGGCCGTCGTGGAGCACGTCGCTTCCGCCGCGACGGAGATGACGGCGACCGCCAGCAGCATGTCCGCCGTGGCGGATCAGGCGACGCGCCAATCCACGGCAGCCGCCGGCGCCGCCGAATCAGCCTCCGGCAACGTCCAGACCGTCGCCTCGGCGGCGGAGGAACTGTCCGCCTCAATCACGGAAATCGGCCGTCAGGTCACTCAGGCGTCCGAGACGTCGCGGCAAGCCGTCATCAAGGCGGAACGCACCAACCAGATCGTCGCCGGTCTGTCTGACGCCGCCGAGAAGATCGGTCAGGTGGTCAGCCTGATCAACGACATCGCCAGCCAGACCAACCTTCTGGCCCTGAATGCCACGATCGAGGCGGCACGCGCCGGTGAAGCCGGCAAGGGCTTCGCCATCGTGGCGTCCGAGGTCAAGAACCTCGCCAACCAGACGGCAAAGGCGACGGAGGAAATCGCCAGCCAGATATCGTCGGTCCAAGGGGCAACGGGTCAGGCGGTGACTGCGATCCAGGACATCACTGCGACCATCTCCGCTGTCAGCGACAGCTCCGCCGCCATCGCGTCCGCCGTCGAGCAGCAGCGCGCAGCGACCAGCGAGATCGCCCGCAACGTCGAGGAAGCGGCACGCGGCACACAGGAGGTCTCCGACAACATCGCAGGCGTCTCGGAAGCCGCCCACGAAGCCGCACGCACCGCCCAGCAGGTGCTGGCGGAAGCCGGTCAGCTTTCCAAGCAGTCGGAAAGCCTCAACCATGAGGTCGGCGTCTTCATGGCGCGGGTGCGCGCGAGTTGATACCCCGATAAGTCCTGGCAGCCCTTCCCAGGTCCGTGGACGGCAGCCATGGACTTGAGAGGGGGAATCGCCATATAACCGCGCATCATGACCATCCCGTTTCTGAAGATGCACGGGCTCGGCAACGACTTCGTCGTCATCGATGCCCGCAGCAGCAACCTGTCCCTGACCGAAGCGCAGGTCCGTGCCATCGCGGACCGGCGCACGGGCGTCGGCTTCGACCAGTTCATCGTGATTCAGCCGCCCAGGACGCAGGGCGCTACCGCCTTCATGCAGATCCTGAACCCGGATGGCAGCGAATCCGGGGCCTGCGGCAACGCCACCCGTTGCGTCGCGCATCTTCTGATGGAACAGTCCGGCACCGCTGAAGCGGTGATCGAAACCATCTCCGGGCTTCTGCCCGCCAGCGCGGAACCCGGCGGGCTGATAACGGTGGACATGGGTCCGGCGCGGCTGGACTGGCGCGACATTCCGCTGGCCGGTCCCGCCGACACGCTTCGCCTCGACGTGGCGGAAGGCCCCTGGTCCGGACCGGTCGCCGTCAGCATGGGCAACCCCCATATCGTCTACTTCGTCGACGACGTGAACGCCGTTCCGCTGGAGCGGGTCGGCCCCATCCTGGAACACCATTCCGCCTTCCCCCAGCGCGCCAATATCGAGTTCGTCCAGGTGCTGTCCCGCACCCAACTCCGCATGCGCGTCTGGGAACGCGGCGCCGGCATCACCCGCGCCTGCGGCTCCGGCGCCTGCGCCGCACAGGTGGCTGCGGTCCGGCGCGGGTTGACCGACCGGCGGGCCGAAGTGGTGCTGGACGGCGGCAGCCTGACGATCGAGTGGCGTGAGGACGGGCACGTCCTGATGACCGGCCCGGTGGCACTCAGCTTCAGCGGCGTCCTGCAACCGGACCTCCTGGGCCAGACATCGGTCGAGGCGGCGCTGGTGACCGCATGAGTACCGAGTTCATCACCTTCGGCTGCCGGCTGAACACTTACGAATCCGAAGTGATGCGGGAGAACGCCGCCGCCGCCGGGCTGACCGACGCCATCATCGTCAATACCTGCGCCGTCACTTCGGAAGCCGAGCGACAGGCCCGTCAGGCGATCCGCAAGGCCCGCCGCGAGAATCCCGCCGCCCGCATCATCGTGACCGGCTGCGCCGCCCAGATCGATCCGGCCAAGTTCGCCGCCATGCCGGAAGTCGATCAGGTCCTCGGCAACGAGGAGAAGTTGAAGCCGGAAAGCTTCGGCCTGGACAGTTCGACCGAACGCGTCCTGGTCAACGACATCATGTCGGTCAGGGAGACGGCCAACCACCTGATCGGCGGGCTGGAAGGCCGTGCCCGCGCCTTCGTCCAAGTCCAGAACGGCTGCGACCACCGCTGCACCTTCTGCATCATCCCCTATGGCCGGGGCAATTCGCGCTCGGTCGCGATCGGCGAGATCGTCCGGCAGGTCCGCCTGCTGGTGCAGTCCGGTTACAACGAGATCGTGCTGACCGGCGTCGATATCACGTCCTACGGTCCCGACCTGCCCGGCAAGCCGACGCTGGGCCAGATGATCCGCCGGCTGCTGGCCCAGGTGCCGGAGTTGAAGCGGCTGCGCCTATCCTCGCTCGACCCGGTCGAGATAGACGACGATTTGTGGCGCCTGATCGCCGAGGAGCCGCGCCTGATGCCGCATCTCCATGTCAGCCTTCAGGCAGGCGACGACATGGTGCTGAAGCGGATGAAGCGCCGGCATCTCCGGGATGACGCGATCGAGTTCTGCCGGCGTGCCCGCGACCTGCGGCCCGACATGGTGTTCGGCGCCGACCTGATCGCCGGCTTCCCGACCGAAACCGACGAGATGTTCGAGAACACGCTAAGGGCGGTGGACGAATGCGGCCTGACCTGGCTGCACATCTTCCCCTACTCCCCCCGCCCCGGCACGCCGGCGGCCAAGATGCCGCAGGTCAATGGACTGATCCGCAAGGAACGGGCGGCACGCCTGCGCGACGCAGGCTCCCAAGCCGTCAGCCGTTTCCTGAGCGGACGTATCGGAACACATGCCGCCGTCCTGGCGGAAAAGGAAACCCTCGGCCGAACCGAGCAATTCGCCGAAGTGCGCCTGGATCAGCCCGTCGAACCGGGTTCGGTCGTACGGGCTGAAATCGTCGGCGTCGATGCGGAACACCTGATCGGCCGGATCGACCGGAGCATCGCATGCTGAAATTCTGGCGCCGCAATAAGCAGGAGCCGACTAAACCCGAGCAGGAAGAAGTCAGGCAGGACACTCCGGAGATCGAGACTGAGGCGGAACGGCAGGAAGCGGAACCGGTCGTTGATCCGGAACCTGAACCCGAGCTTGAACCGGAGCCCGAGCCTGTACTAGCCCTGGCGGAACCCGAACCGGAACAGCCGGTGAAGAAGGGCTGGCTCTCGCGCCTACGCGAAGGGCTGACGAAATCGACGTCCAAGCTGACCGACGGCATTTCCGGCATCTTCACCAAGCGCAAGCTGGACGACGAGGCGCTGGAAGAGCTTGAGGAGCTGCTGATCACGGCCGACCTCGGCCCCGTGACGGCGGCCAAGGTGACGGCTGAACTCGCCCGCACCCGGTTCGGCAAGGAAGTCTCGCCCGACGAGGTCCGCCGGACCCTGGCCGCCAGCATCGCCCAGATCCTGGAACCCGTGGCCGAACCGCTGGTGATCGATCCGGACGCCAAGCCGCACGTCATCCTGGTGGTCGGCGTCAACGGCGCCGGCAAGACGACGACCATCGGCAAGATGGCCAAGCAGTTCCGCAACGAAGGCAAGTCGGTCATCATCGCGGCGGGCGACACCTTCCGCGCGGCCGCCGTCCAGCAGCTTCAGGTCTGGGGCGAGCGTTCCGGCTGCCCCGTCGTCTCGAAGGAGACGGGGGCCGATGCCGCCGGCCTCGCCTTCGACGCGCTGGAACGCGCCAAGCGCGAGAAAGCGGATATCCTGCTGATCGACACAGCGGGACGCCTTCAGAACAAGGCCAACCTGATGGCCGAACTTCAGAAGATCATCCGCGTTATCAAGAAGATGGACCCGGAGACGCCGCAGTCGGTGCTTCTGGTGCTGGACGCCACGACCGGGCAGAATGCCCATAGTCAGGTCGAAGTGTTCGGCGAAATGGTCAACGTTACTGGCCTGATCGTGACCAAGCTGGACGGCTCGGCCCGTGGCGGCGTGCTGGTGGCTCTGGCCGAGAAATACGGCTTGCCGGTCCACCTGATCGGCGTCGGGGAAAGCCTGGAAGACATGCGGCCCTTCGAGGCCGGATCGTTCGCCCGCTCGCTGATGGGCCTTGAAAGCTAGAGGGAGAGCCGACGAAATCATGCCGAACTCGACCAGCCATATCGGCCTTCCCTTCGCTGCCGAACATTTCACCGACCCGTCGGCGGCGCTGGAGCGCGTGCGCGAGATCTACGACGCCAACACCGCCTATCTGCGCGACTGCTTCAAGCGCTTCTCCGCCGGCGAGGACCTCCAGCAGCGCGTCCACGCCTGCTACCCCTTCGTCCGCGTCCATACCGAGATCGGGACGCGGGTGGACACGCGGCTGGCCTATGGCTTCGTGGCGGGACCCGGCACCTACGCCACGACGGTGACCCGCCCTGATCTGTTCTCGTACTATTTCCTGGAACAGTTCGAGCAGTTGCGGCGCAACCATAACGTCGTGCTGGAAGTGGGCGTCAGCCGTCAGCCGATCCCGATCCATTTCGCCTTCCCGGAAGGCCTGCACGTCGAAGGCGACCTGTCGCCGGAGCGGCTGTCGGTGTTGCGCGACAGCTTCGACCTTCCCGACCTGTCACAGATGGACGACAGCATCGTCAACGGCACACACATTCAAGCGCCGGACGAGCCGACGCCGCTGGCCCTGTTCACAGGCCCACGGGTGGACTACTCGCTCCACCGGCTGAAGCACTACACGGCGACATCGCCGGACCATTTCCAGAACTTCGTGCTATTCACCAACTACCAGTTCTATATCGACGAGTTCATCCGGCTGGGCATGGAAATCATGTCGCCGACCGATGACCCGGAC
>DASQKT010000421.1:0-3152 GCA_035630415.1 Skermanella sp. | reverse complement strand
CCGCTGCTGCGGCAGCCGGACGGTCACCGTCGTGCCGACTCCGGGACGGCTGTCGATGCTCAGGGTTCCGCCGTGGCGCTCCGCCAGCGTCTTGCACAGGGGAAGCCCGAGCCCTGTCCCGCCGAAGCGGCGGGTATAGGTGTTTTCCAACTGACAGAACGGTTCCAGCGCCCGTGGGATGTCCTCGGGCGCCATTCCGATACCGCTGTCGATCACCTGAAGGACGGCGCCGCCGTCCTCCGACAGGCCGGCGCGGATTTCCACCCGTCCACCTGCCGGTGTGAACTTCACGGCGTTGCCGATCAGGTTGATCAGGATCTGCCGGATGCGGGTCGGGTCGGCATGGATGGGCGGCATGCCGGCGCGGATTCCGATGGTCATATGGACACCGCGGTCGCGCGCCAGCGGCGATACGGCGCTCATCGCGGCGGCGGCAGCCTGGGCCAGATCGACACTTTCCTCGCGCAGGGTCGCGCGGCCCGACTGAAGGCGGGAGAAATCCAGGATATCCTGGATCAGGCTCAGCAGGTGCTGCCCGTTCTCATGGATGTCGGACGCGTATTCCTGATATTTCTCACGCGAGTCGACGCCGTACATCTCGTCGCGAATGATCTCGGAAAAGCCGATGATGGCGTTGAGCGGTGTCCGCAGCTCGTGGCTCAGGTTAGCCAGGAACGTAGCCTTGATCGAATTGGCTTCCTCCGCCACGATCTTCGCGATCCGCAGCTCCTCTTCCACCCGGCGGCGCTGCATGATATCGACGAAGACGCCGAGTGCGGCTTCCACCACTTCGCGGTCGTCGGCGCCGAACGGGCGGGACACGTTCGCCTCCCCCCGGTTGCCGAGCAGGAGCGCGATGCCGGCGGCCGGATCGTAGGCCCACATGATGTAAGGCAGACCCAGCGTCTGGACCAGCGTCGCCGCCAGCCCGTCCCCGGACTCGCGCGAAGACGTGAAGAAGAATTCCGGCGGATCGCCGAGCGGGATGTCCCCGACGGCGCGAGGATAGGCGAAACCAAGCGCGTTGACGATCACGAAGCAGCCGCGCCGGCTGTCCCTGCGCAGGATGGCGCCCCGGTCGCAGACCAGATTGTCCAGCACGATCTCCAGCATCCGGTTGCCGATGGCCTCATCGGACGCCTCGACATTGACCAGACCGAAGGCGCTGCGCAGCAGCCGGGCGGCGGTCCGGGACCGGCGGGCCTCGCGGTGGGCGCGGCTCTGTTCCTCCTGCATCCGCAGCACCCTGGCGCCCAGGTCGTTGCATTGCCGGCGATAGAAGGCCAGTTCGCGTTCGAGGTCCTCGGTCGAGCGTTCGGTCATTCCCTTGTCCGCCAGCCCCTTGTCCGCCAGCCCGTCATCCCCGGCCCCTTATCCATTGTAGCACAGGACGGTCAGCACACCTGTCCAGTCGAGCGGCCGGCTCCGCATCTCATCGACCGGCGCGATCTCCACACCGGAATAGAAACCAAGCAACGGGGCCTGTATCGCGATCTCGTCGAGCAGCACTTCCGCCTCCTCGATCTCCGATCCGCTGCGGGCGCTCGCCCGGCCCGCGCAGTCTATGTACAGCGCCATCAGCGCCTGCCGGCCGGATACCCGCCTGTTCATCAAACGCACGCCGTCGCGGACGCTCTGCACCATCAACCCGTTGTCGCGAGACATGATCTGGACGACCGACCCACGGCGAAAATCCGGCTCGAACAAAGTAATTGACCTGCGATCAGACGTTACCCGCAGAATCAGACGATTTACATAGCGGTTTTCATCGTAATCGGCAAACGGATCGCCATGCTTTTCTCCCAACGTAACCATAAGAGACAAGTTCCGGCCGTCGTCATCGGCAACATCGATGCCGAGCATGGTCTCGATAACGTCAAGTGCTGGCCTGCCATCCAGTTCGAACACTTCGGCACCGTCAATGTTCGTGATCGTCATGAAAGAACTAACTGGCACGCAGCCGTGTAGAATTGTGGTCTCAGCCGTTATGGCCTCAGGCAGGACTACCGCCACGGCGGCGTGTTTCCTCGGCCTCGTGCCATCGAAGACATAGCCGTCCGACAGGTTCATGTCCGTCAGGGTCCCGGCCCCCACCAAGTGCGGACGGCCCAGATGCGTGCCGCACGACTCGCCGTTTTCCCTGCCATCGACGCCCATGCCCTCGTAGATGGCGTCGATCAAGGGACTGGCCGGATGCAACCTGGGCGGGGCCGTGGCGGCGACGCTGTCGTAGAACAGCAGGACGACCCGCCCATCGCCGGCAAGCCCGCGCAGGCTCTCGCCCAGCCGCCGGCCGGCAGCCGCTTCGCCTTCCAGCAACCCGCCGTCGACCAGGATTTCCGGCAATCCCAGCGACGCCGGGAACAACCCGACGGCGACCTCGAAGCCGCTGTAGCCGAAACCCGCCGACGTGACCGTCCCGGCGGCCGAACCGCCGACGACAGGAAGCGGGCCGACGACCGCGCGCAGCCCTGCCAGGACGGCTGCGGGATCGTGCTTGCCGCCGCAGAACACCAGCCCCCAGGCGGGATCTCCGGCGGGACCGAGCATATCGGCGGCGCGGCGCGCCGCCTCGGTGCCGGCCTCGCGGGGGTCGGGGTTGTTGCTACGGCCGACGCCGATCACTTCCTGTCCCATCGTCACCGCCATCGACCAACCTGAAGTTGGCATGGCGCCGGACCATCCGAAGGAAGACCGGCGCCGAAATCGGCTTCGCGATATAGTCGTCGCAGCCGGCGCGGCGGATGGCCGCCTCGTCCTCGGGAGCTGCGTAGGCGGTCACGGCGATGACGGGGATATCTTTCAGGTCGTCGCTGGCGCGGATTTCCCGCGTGACGTCGATGCCGGATATGTCTGGCAAGCCGATGTCCATCAGGATCACGTCAGGCCGGAACTGCCGCGCCATGCTCAACGCCTGTTCCCCGTCGGTCGCCTTGAGGGTATTGTAACCTGCCGCCTGGAGAAGATCGTCAAGAAGCTTCAGGTTGAACGCATTATCTTCGACGATCAGCACGGTACGGACCGGCAGCGGTGGCCGGGCACCGGCGCCGCTTCGCGACCCGGTAGACCGTGGCGAAGGGCCTGTCGATCCGCCCTTGTCGGAAACGAGAGAAAATTGCCGCGCCATTCTTACCTATAGCGGAAGTGGAGCG